>JBFFND010000273.1:0-4000 GCA_041563375.1 Gammaproteobacteria bacterium
CTGCTGATAATTTTCCAGCACTGCCACCAGTGTACGACCAATCGCCAGTCCTGACCCATTGATGCTGTGCAGTAGCTCCGGCTTGCCGCTGTCGGGATTACGCCAGCGCGCGCTCATGCGTCGCGCCTGAAAATCAAGAAAGTTGCTGCAGGAAGAAATCTCGCGGTAGGCCTGCTGGCCCGGTAGCCAGACTTCCAGGTCATAGGTTTTGGCTGAAGAGAAACCGGTGTCCCCGGCACACAGGGTGAGCACGCGGTAGGGCAGTTCCAGTTTCTGTAGAATGGTTTCTGCATGGCCGGTGAGCTCTTCCAGCGCCGACCAGGAGTCCTCGGGGCGCACCAGCTGCACCATTTCGACTTTTTCAAACTGGTGCTGGCGGATCATGCCGCGGGTGTCCTTGCCGTAGGAACCCGCTTCAGAACGAAAGCACGGCGTATGAGCGGTGAATTTGAGTGGCATATCCGCCGCTTCGATAATCGTGTCTCGTACCAGGTTGGTGACCGGCACTTCCGCCGTGGGGATCAGGTAATATTCGCTGTCGCCACTGATCGCAAACAGATCATCGGCAAATTTGGGTAACTGACCGGTGCCGCGCAGGCTGTCGGCATTCACCAGGTAGGGCACATAAACCTCTTCGTAGCCATGCTCCAGCGTGTGCTGGTCCAGCATAAACTGAATCAGCGCGCGGTGCAGTCGTGCCATGTCGCCACGCATCACCACAAAACGCGAACCGGTCAGTTTGCTGGCGGTTTCAAAATCCAGCCAGTCATTGGGCGCACCCAGCTCGACGTGGTCTTTGGGCTCAAACTCCAGCGCCGTGGGCTCACCCCATTTACGGATTTCAATATTGTCGTCTTCGGATTTGCCCGCTGGCACCGAATCATCCAGCAGATTGGGCATGCCCATCATCAGCTCGTGAATTTCGGTCTGCACCTCATCCAGCTGCTTTTTCGCTGCATCCAGCGCATCCCCCAGATCAGCCACCTCTGCCAGCAACGGCTCAATGTCCTGCCCCTGTGCCTTGGCCTGGCCAATGCTTTTGGAGCGGGTATTGCGCTCATTTTGCAGGTCCTGGGTTTTTACCGACAGTTCCTTGCGCTGTGCTTCCAGCTGGTTGAAATGATTGATATCCAGCGTATAACCACGCAGCGCCAGCTTTTCCGCCACGGACTCGATATCGGTTCGAAGTAGTTTCTGATCTAACATACAGGCTTCATTCTCTAATTATTATTAGCTAGCACAACAGACTGGACCCCGGCTACACCATGGATCTGGCCCATTGCGCACCGGTCCAGGCCGCCAGCACACAGAGTGTGACATTGAGCAGCACATTTAAAAAGGCCTTCTGCAGCAGCCCCTGCTCTAGCAGGTGCAGGGTCTCCCAGGAAAAGGTGGAGAAGGTGGTAAAGGCACCCAGCAGCCCCACCACCAGTCCGAGTTTCAGCTCCTGCGACAGGCTGAATTTTTCAATCAGCAGGATCGACAACAGGCCGATGGCCAGTGAGCCCAGTACATTTACCGCCAGTGTGCCATAGGGAAAGCCCCGGCCAAACCAGTGATAAATGCCCGATGACATCAGATAACGCAGCACCGCACCCAGCGCTCCACCAGCAGCAATAAACAGCAGCGTTTTCATCAGCCCTCAGTCCGCAAACTCAATCAGGCGGCCACAATGGGAATCACTTTATCCGCCACCTCTTTGTATTCCGCAATTTCATGGAAGTTGAGATAACGATAAATATCAGCCGCCATTGGTTTCAGGTGCTGTACCTTCTCCAGGTATTCCTCTGCGCTGGGGATATAACCCAGAATACCGGCCACCGCACTGAGTTCTGCCGAGGCCAGGTAGACATTGGCATCCTTACCCAGCCGATTGGGGAAGTTGCGCGTCGAGGTCGACATCACCGTGGCGCCATCCGCTACCCGTGCCTGGTTACCCATACACAGCGAGCATCCGGGCATTTCAGTACGTGCACCGGCACGGCCGAAAATGCTGTAGTAACCCTCTTCGCTCAACTGACGCTGGTCCATTTTGGTGGGAGGCGCAATCCACATGCGTGTCGGGATACTGGTGATGTTTTCCAGCACCTTGCCCGCCGCGCGGTAGTGACCGATATTGGTCATACAGGAACCGATAAACACCTCGTCGATCTTGGTGCCGGCCACTTCTGACAGCAGCTTCACATCGTCCGGGTCATTCGGGCAGGCCAGAATCGGTTCCTTGATTTCATTCAGGTCAATTTCGATGATTTCGGCGTATTCCGCATCGGCATCCGGCTCCAGCAGCTGCGGATCCGCCAGCCAGGCTTCCATCGCCTCGATGCGGCGTTCTAACGTGCGCGCATCTTCATAGCCGTTGGCAATCATCCATTTCAGCAGGGTGATATTGGAATTCAGGTATTCAATAATCGGCTCCTTACCCAGGCGCACGGTACAACCATTGGCGGAGCGTTCCGCCGAGGCATCGGACAGCTCGAACGCCTGTTCCACTTTCAGGTCCGGCAGGCCTTCGATTTCCAGCACCCGGCCGTTAAATACGTTCTTCTTGCCTTTCTTTTCCACGGTTAACAGCCCCTGCTGGATCGCCGCATAGGGAATCGCGTTAACCAGGTCACGCAGGGTCACACCCGGCTGCATCTCGCCCTTGAAGCGCACCAGCACCGATTCCGGCATATCCAGTGGCATCACCCCCAGTGCGGCGGCAAACGCCACCAGGCCGGAGCCTGCCGGGAAGCTGATACCCAGTGGGAAGCGGGTATGGGAATCACCACCGGTGCCCACGGTATCCGGCAAAATCATCCGGTTCAGCCAGGAGTGAATAATGCCATCGCCCGGGCGCAACGCGACACCGCCGCGGGTATTCATAAAGTCCGGCAACTCATGCTGCAGTTTAATATCCACCGGTTTGGGATAAGCCGCGGTGTGACAGAAGGACTGCATCACCAGGTCGGCCGAGAAGCCAAGACAGGCCAGCTCTTTCAGCTCGTCGCGGGTCATCGCCCCGGTGGTGTCCTGGGAACCTACGGTGGCCATTTTCGGCTCGCAGTAGGTGCCAGGGCGAACACCGGTTACGCCACAGGCCTTGCCCACCATCTTCTGCGCCAGGGTGAAACCCTTGCCAGTATCTTCAGGATCAACGGGGCGCAGGAACACATCAGAGGGTTCCAGGCCAAGAAATTCCCGGGCATTGGCAGTCAGGCCACGACCGATTATCAGTGGAATACGGCCATTGGCACGCACTTCATCCGCCAGGGTAGTTGGGCGCAGTTTGAAGCGACAGATTTCACTGCCATCTTCCGCCTGTATCACCCCATCATAGGGGCGAATGCGAATCACATCGCCGGTTTCCATCTTATCCACATCACACTCAATGGGCAGTGCGCCGGAATCTTCTGCAGTGTTAAAGAAAATAGGCGCAATCTTGTTACCCAGTATTACGCCACCTTCGTGCTTATTGGGTACAAACGGAATTTCCTTGCCCATATGCCAGAGCACCGAGTTGATTGCCGATTTACGTGAAGAGCCAGTGCCGACCACATCGCCGACATAGGCAATCGGGTGACCTTTCTGCTTCAGGGATTCAATGGTTTCAATCGGCTTGTCCATTTTCGAGACCAGCATCGATTGTGCATGCAGCGGAATATCAGGACGGCTCCAGGCTTCGGTGGCGGGAGACAGGTCATCGGTATTGGTTTCGCCGGGGACCTTATATACGGTCACGGTGATTTCTTCAGGCATTGGCGGCTGGCTGGTAAACCACTCGGCATCGGCCCAGGAGCGAATCACCTGCTCAGCGTATTTATTGGTTCTGGATTTCTCCGCCACATCGTGAAATGCATCATAAATCAACAGCGTGTGAGACAGTGCCTTCGCTGCCATCGGTGCGGTCACTTCGTCATCCAGGCATTCGATCAATGACTGGATATTGTAGCCACCGAGCATGGTACCCAGCAGTTCGGTGGCATATTCACGGGAAATCAGCTCGCATGTCGTTTCACCC
>JBFFND010000274.1:0-3977 GCA_041563375.1 Gammaproteobacteria bacterium
ATGGACGGCATATTGACCAGATAAAAGAGGTTATCCAGCTGCTTAGGGATAAGCCGAACAGTCGTCGTATTATTGTGTCGGCCTGGAATGCCGCGGACCTGCCGGATGAGTCGGTGAGCCCGCAGCAAAATGTTAAACAGGGGCGTATGGCGCTGGCTCCCTGCCACGCCTTTTTTCAGTTTTATGTGGCTGAAGGCAAGCTCTCATGCCAGCTGTATCAGCGAAGTGCGGATATATTCCTCGGCGTACCCTTCAATATTGCGTCTTATGCATTGCTGACCATGATGGTGGCCCAGGTAGTGGGATTAGAGCCGGGTGATTTCGTGCACACTCTTGGAGATGCGCATCTCTATAATAACCATCTAGAGCAGGTTGAAGAGCAGTTGTCACGTACGCCATATGCTTTACCGACAATGAAATTAAATCCGCAAATCAGGGATATTTTTGATTTCACGTTTGATGACTTCGAGTTGCTTGATTACCAGGCGCATCCGCACATAAAGGCGCCAATTTCTATCTAGTGACGAATGAATTCAAGGCTTTCGATTCGATGATAATTTCAATGATTGCGGCAATGGACGAAAATCACCTGATTGGTTCAGGCAACGCGCTTCCCTGGCATTTGCCTGCTGACTTCAGGCATTTCAAGCAGGTAACTATGGCGAAGCCGATCATTATGGGGCGTAAAACCTTCGAGTCGATCGGTCGTCCACTGCCAGGACGAAAGAATATCGTGTTAACTCGCGGTGAGTTTAATCATGACGGCGTGGTAACTGTTCACAGTATTGATACTGCTTTGCGTGAAGCCAGTCAGTCGGTGAATACCGGTGATGAAACGGCTGAAGTGATGATTATCGGTGGTGCCAACCTGTACCAACAAATGATTGGTAAGGCGGATAAACTCTATCTGACGCACGTCAAAACGAAATGTGAAGGCGATGCCTGGTTTCCTGAAATAGATATGCGCGAATGGGAGATCGTTTCGCAGCAAACTGTACTGGCAGACGAAAGCAATAATTATGATTTTGATATTGTTGAATACCGGCGCAAGTCACAGTAGCGATTATCGAAGAGTAAAGTCTAATTAGATTTTATAAGAACAGCGTGCCAGCTTAATCTGCTGGATCAATTAACACCTGCCACTTCGGGCAGCTGACACTTTTTCGTTTAGACATCTCGCTGTCAATTTTTAGTGCTGTTAATCTCCCGCCCCATAAACAGCCAGTATCCAGCGGGTGTAGGTGCTTTTGTTCAGGGTTCTTTAAGGTTGACCAGTGACCAAATACAATATTCAGCTGCCTGTCAATATTAACGCCCTGTTTCATACTGGCGAAGTCAAACCACGGAATGATACCGTCAGCTTGCTTGCCTGGGTTGCCCTTTTCATTAAGGCAAAGCTTCATATTGTCCTGGATATACCGCATGCGGGTAAAGCAGTTGGTAATGAAGCGTAAACGTTCCCAGCCGCTCAGCTCGTCGTTCCATCTGGGCGGTTTGTTGCCATACATATGCCCGAAAAACTCATGTGCCTTATGCCCCTGAAGCACCTGTTCCACCTCATGAGCAAGGGATAACGCCTGTTCTGTAGTCCATGCTGGATAGACGCCAGCGTGGACCAGGCAGGTATGGTGTTTCTTTTTGTAGTGCATCAGGGGGCGCTGTATCAGCCAGTCCAGTAGCTGTGTACGATCGGCTGCATTGAGTATGTCGTCAAGGGTGTCTTTTTTGTGCTGTTTGCCACTGCCATGTGCTATCGCCAGCAGATGAAGGTCATGGTTGCCAAGAACACAGATTGCGTTTTCACCCAGCGATTTGATAAAACGCAGCGTCTGTAATGAGTCCGGGCCGCGATTGACTATATCACCTGCGAACCAGAGTTTGTCCTTGTCGGAACGAAATTTTATTTTTGCAAGCAGTTCCAGCAATGACGGGTAACAGCCCTGTACATCACCAATTGCATAAGTCGCCATCAGTGCTTCTTTTCCAGGTCGATTAATCTGAACCAGCCATTCAGCAGGGCAGGTTCATCGTTGAGCAGTTTTACCTGCGGACACTCTGCCAGCAGGTCTTCGAAGACGACATCGGTGCGTGTAGCGATATGCCGTATAAGAAGATTGAGTGCTTTGCGTAGTGGAGCTGATTGGCCTGGCTTGAGAAATTTATCCATAACAAATATTTTACCACCGGGTTTGAGTACGCGGATGGCTTCCTGCAGGGCGAGTAATGGCTGCGGCACGACCGCGAGAATCAGGTTCATCTGTACGATGTCGAAATGATTGTCTGTAAAGGGTAGCTGCATGACATCGGCCGTGTGAAGTTGCATTTGCAGATCATATTGTTCTAGCCGGCGTTGGCAATACCTGAGCATTGCTGGTGTCAGGTCAGTGGCTGTGTATTGATGGTGTTGCGGCAGGTAAGGCAGATCAAGGCCGGTGCCAATGCCGTTGATAAGGACCTGCTGGCTCTCCGCTATCTGCAGGCGTTGTAAACTTGATTTGCGCATCGAGGCTGTGGCGTTTTTTACTACAGTATCGTAAAGCGGAGCCAGAAGTGTATAACTGTGCTTTAAACCCATGAATGGTCTAGTGCAGGGTGGTTGGTGCGAGCAGATAGAATTCCGGGATACTGGCTTCGAAGTGATAACCGTCCTCAGCCAGCATCTGATAGCTGCCGGTCATCGAGCCGCTGGATGTCTTCATCATGGTACCACTGGTGTACTGAAAACCTTCTCCCGGTTTGAGATAGGGCTGCTCTCCCACTACCCCATCGCCTTTCACTTCCTGGATCTCGCCCATGGCGTCCGTGATAATCCAGTGACGGGTGAGCAGACGGGCCGGCATTTTGCCATCGTTGGTAATGGTGACCGTATATGAAAATACATAGTGATTCTGTTCGGGACTTGACTGTTCCTCAATGTAATTGGGAGTCACTTCCACATTGATTTTGTAGGTATCTTCATTCATTGTTTTTTGCCATAGTGTGTATTGCCGTAAGGCCAGCTTAGCAGAAGTTGAGGGTATATATTAACCCATTTAGTAGTGGTATTTTAACCGCATAAACTGTTATGTAAATCCGCGAACTGCTGCAGGCTCAAGGTCTGTGCGCGAGCGGCAGGGTCGATGCCTGCGGCGAGCAGTTGTTGTTCACTGCAGATATCACGCAGTACATTGCGCAGTGTTTTGCGGCGTTGCGAAAAGGCAGCAGCCACCAGCCGGGCAAATTCCGCCTCATCCCTGACCTGTACCGGTTTCTCCTGATGGGGCACCAGGCGCACGATGGCCGAGTCGACCTTCGGTGCGGGTACAAACGCTTCGGGTGGCACCAGAAACAGTGGGGTTACGCGAAAGTGATACTGCGCCATGACCGACAGGCGGCTGTAGTTATTGTCATTGGGGCCGGCGGCAAGCCGATCAACGACCTCTTTCTGCAGCATAAAAAACATGTCTTTTATCAGCGCGCTGTAGTTCACCAGATGAAAAATGATCGGGGTTGAAATATTGTAGGGCAGGTTGCCGAGGATACGCAGCGGCTGTTCGCTGTGCAGTGAGGCAAAGTCGAACTTGAGCACATCGACATTATGCACGCGTAATTTCTTCTGGCTGCTGTAATCAAGGCCGCAGTTGAGCTGGAGTTTGGGAATAATATCGCGATCAAGTTCAATCACATCCATTTCGCCCACAATCTGCAGCAATGGGCAGGTGAGGGCGCCCAGGCCCGGGCCGATTTCAATCAGGCGCTCACCCGGTTTGGGATTTATGCTCTGGATAATGCGCTGAATAATGCTGGCGTCGGATAGAAAATTCTGCCCGAAGCGTTTTCTTGCGCGGTGTTGTATCGACATAGTTAAGCCTGACGTTTCAGTTGTTTATTGGCAAGAAAAATTGCACTGTTCAGGGCCGCCATATAACTGCCATTATCAATGCGACCGCTGCCTGCCAGATCCAGCGCCGTGCCATGATCAACCGAGGTGCGAATAA
>JBFFND010000275.1:0-3972 GCA_041563375.1 Gammaproteobacteria bacterium
AGTGTTTGAAGACAATGTTCTGCTGCTGGACCAGTCCGCTGGTCGAGGCATCGGCAGACACCAGTTGCAATGCATGTTGGCAAAGCCGGTTGCAGATGCTATCTACGGAATGAGCCCCATTCAAATCCTGAATGGCCTGGTTAAGTCGGTTGAAAGAGTTATCAGATGACGCGTTGATAGTTGTGATCCTGTTATCATTTTAATCACACGGCCTGTTTAATGTTCAGGCCGTGTGTTGAGAGTCACCTTGTTTATCAATAAACGTGCACAAACTATGTAACCAGTGTTACATAAGCTCGCAATACATGTTGATAGCCGATGACAGGTTAGCCAATGTGTTGTTTTATTGATCTATATCAAATCGTAATTTTATAAGCTGACCTCTTTATGAATGTTTTTTATATGTGGCTATCTGTTCTCAGCCTTGTTTTGTCGCTCACTGCCTGTGATCGCAAACCGAGCGTTTCCGTCAACAGCCCGGCAAATGTGCGGGTGCCAATAGCGGTAAATGAGTCAGTCGGGTCGGATGCGAAAATGCCAGCACTCCAGCTGGATGTAAATGAAGCGGTTTTTAAGGGGCTGAAAGCCACAACGGATGAACCCTTGTCATTATCTGATTCGCTAAAACTGGATATCAAACCGGTTAAGGATGAACAACGTCTCAGTGTGAATGGCAAACTGCTGATGCAGGACACCTGGCAGGCCGATTATCTGGACAATATCGATGGTGGGAAACTGGAGTTACAGCTGCGGTTTGATGATTAGTATCCGGTATTTCGCGCTGTAGAGGCGCTGACTGCGTGCTTGAGTGTGAATCTGGTATGGTGAACCTGCTTGTTGCTGATCATGGTTAATCAAACTGCAAGTGTGACAGGTAGGCCAGAGTGATATCCGCCTGTTGCTGCATCACCTGCTGTGCATTACTTTGCAGTGCTTCCAGCTGCTCATCATCCGTTAGCAGCTGCTGGATAACCTGCTGCAGCTGCTGAATATTGTTCACCTGTACACAGGCCCGATGACTGAGTAGCAGTTGCAGTTCTTCATTGAAGTTATACATATAAGGGCCGCAGAGTATTGCTTTGCCCGCACTGGCTGCTTCCAGAATATTCTGCCCGCCATGATCGACCAGCGAGCCCCCGATAAATACGCAGTGGGCGCCGGCGATAAACTGACGCAGTTCACCCAGGGTGTCGGCCAGGTACACCTGGGTCTGGTTATTTATCGTCTGTTGTTTGCTGCGTACTGCGTAGTTAATTTTTAATTCAGCCAGCTGTTTCTGTATCTGCGCACTGCGATTCGGGTGACGTGGCACGATGATCAGTAAGTGCGATGTATTCAGCTGCTGCCAGAGGCGCGCCAGTTGCTGTTCTTCATTGTGGTGAGTGGAGGCGGCCACGCAGTAGCTACGCTGGCCGAGTTGTTTGGCAAGTTGCTCGGATGGGGGTTCCGTGTGAGCCTCGACGGCAAATTTCAGATTTCCTACAACCTCCAGTTGCGCCTCACTCGCCCCCAGTTGCAGGTAGCGTTGACACTAATCCGTGGATTTGCAGAGAATTTTATTCACATGCTGCAGCGTGTCACGGTAAAGCCGTTTGAGCCATTTGTTGGCCCTGAGTGTTTTATGTGACAGGCGTGCATTGATCAATGTGATGCCAATATTGTTTTGCGCACACCGACGATACAGCAGGGGCCAGAGTTCGGTTTCCATAACCAGGCATTGTCGGGGTTGTGCGGCTTTTAAAAAACGCCCTATGGCAAAGCCGGATTCAATCGGCAGGTAACAGTGCCGGGTGCGATCCAGCTGATGCCGTTGCAGCGTCTGTGCGCCGGTGGTGGTGTTGGTGGTAACCAGGAACTGCATCCCGGGGTATTGCGCCAGCAGTTTTTTATGCAGTGGCAGGTAGGTGTTGACCTCACCCACCGAGGCGCAGTGAATCCACAGGTCGCATTTTATATTTCGGTAGTTAAAACCCAGACGTTGTTGCAGGTAGCGCAGTGACCTGTCGCGCCAGGCGATTTTTGTCGTGTACAGAAACAGCAGTGGCCACAGCAGAAATGTCAGCAGGCGATAACTCATGTGCCGCCTTTATGGCTTTTGTTTTTTTTCGGGTACACCGGTGGCTCACCCGGCGGGCGGTTTTTGTAGCGTTTGTGAATCCACAGATACTGTTCGGGATTCTGCATAATCAGTTGTTCCAGTGTCTGATTAATGATGCGCGCATCCTGTTCAATATCACCGCAGGGAAAATTCTGCAGCGGCGGCAGTATGGTCAGTTTATAACCCTGCCCTTTTGGTTTGCGCATAATATAGTAGGGCACCACCGCGGCATTGGTCATTTCAGCAAAGCGGGCCGGGGCGGTGAGGGCGGAAGCCTGCACACCGAAGAATGGCAGGTAGATCATGTCCTTGCCACGAAAATCCTGGTCCGGTGCATACCATGCGGCGTGACCTTTTTTAAGGCCTCTGATCATCGCCATGGGTTTGTGGTGGTCGACAATCGCACGGTACAGACGCGCGCGATGGTGACGCATAAATAAATCAAACAATGGGTTGTGCGCGCGCTTGTACATCACCTGAAACGGCACCGAATGATTGATTACCGGTCCGCCGATTTCCAGGCAGGTAAAGTGGGCGGTCAGAATAATCACACCGCGACCCTGTGCCTGCAGCTGGCGAATATGTTCCAGTCCTTCCACTTCGCAGATGTTTAACAGGCGCTGGTCATGCCACCAGCTCAGCGCCAGTTCGAAAGCGGCGATGCCGAGGTTATTAAAACACTGTTTGCGCATGCGGATGATTTTTTCATCACTGGCATCGGGGAAGGCGATTTTCAGATTGATATCCGCCACCTGGCGACGTTGCGGCAGCGCGATATACAGCAACTTGCCCAGCAGGTTGCCGCAGAGCTCAATCAGACGCAGCGGTAGCAGCGCGACCAGTCGCATCATGCCCAGTGCCAGCCAGGTTGGCCAGTATCTGGGTGCAAGGTAGTGCCGGAGTTTTGCGGTGTCGCTCAAGGTCGTGGTCTTTGTTGTGTTGGTCTTTTTGTGCTTACAGGGTTAGTGGCGTATGGCGATCGCGATAAAGATCCTGCGATGCTGAAAACTGCGGCAGATTTTAGCATTAGTCTGGGTGTTGTGTTGCGGCTTTGGCGGCAGACCATAACTGCACTGCGGCCGGATGTCACCGACAGCGTATTTAGAATACAAACTGCGCGGGTTTCTCGCCGTTAACCAGTCGCGGTAAAACCGTTTCGAACACAACCGTATCACTGCAGTCGTTCTCGCCGCTGCGCTGGATAATGTGTGCCTGCATACTCGGCGCATCACCGTCGACCATAAACAGCCGGCCATTGCGGTTGAGTGCCTGCAGAAAATAATCCGGCAGTTCGCTGACCGAGCCGGTGAGTACGATCACGTCGTATTTTTTATTCACCGGGGTACTTTGCAGGCCATCGCCGACAATGATGTCGATATTGAATACGCCCTGTGCCTGCAGCGTGGCTTTAGCCTGCTCCGCCAGCTGCGGGTCTATTTCATAGCTTTCTACGTGGCAGGCCAGGCTGGCCAGGCAGGCGGTGAGGTAACCGCTGCCGGTACCGATTTCGAGTACATTGTCTTCCGGCTGAATATCCAGCAGCTGTAATATCCGGCCTTCCAGCAGCGGGTGCATCATCACTTCGCGCTCATTCAGCGGAATTGCGGTGTCCGCATAGGCCAGATTGCGGTAACGGGTGGGCACATAGGCATCACGGGGGATCTGTTGCAGGGTATTGAGTACTCGCTCATCCAGCACGTCACATGGACGCACCTGCTGTTCAACCATATTCTGACGGCACTGCTGCAGGTCTGCAGTCATATCATTCTCCCCGGTATTTTTTAGTATTTTGCTCGATTCTACCCGCAGTCCGCTGGATTGGGTAGTGCCCGGACGAACGCTCACTGTGCGCTCTATACCTGAGCGCAGCGCTC
>JBFFND010000276.1:0-3955 GCA_041563375.1 Gammaproteobacteria bacterium
CTTCACGGTACTGCTGATAAAACTGATCCATGTCCACAATCAGGTCACGAATCACCGGCAGGCGTGGCATCGGTCGAATTTCTACCGGCTCTTTCAGGCTCATTAACGGTGTAATACAGGCCAGGCCATTGGTACCATTAATGTTCATGCCATCGGAACCACACACCCCTTCACGGCAGGAGCGACGGAAACTCAAGGTCGGGTCCTGCTCCTTGATTAACAGCAGGGCATCCAGCAGCATCATATCCGACGACACATCCTGTAACTGGTAATCCTGCATATACGGCTGTGTGTCGGATTCCGGGTTATAGCGATAGATTCGAAAACGCATGGGCTTACCTTCGACTAATTAATAAACCCGCGCTTTTGGCGGGAAGCTGGCAACCGACATAGGTCGGGTGCGTACCGGTTTATAATCCAGTTTATTTTCGAGCTGGCTGTACAGTGTGTGCTTCATCCAGTTCATATCATCACGTTCAAGATAATCAACACGGGAATGGGCACCGCGACTCTCGTGCCGTGCCGCAGCGGAATACACCGTGGCCAGTGCCACATCAATCAGGTTTTCCAGCTCCAGTGCTTCAATCCGTGCCGTATTAAACAGGGTTGAGTCATCGCTGATTTTTGCCTGTTTAAATCGCTCGGCAATTGCATGCACCTCATTGATCCCTTTATCCAGCACCTGCTGTGTGCGGAACACACCACAGTTATCTTCCATCGCCTGCTGCAGATCACGTCGAATTGATTCAATCGATTCACCTTCACCGGTGGCATCCCAGCGATGCAGGCGATCATAGGCCTGTTGCACACTGTCTTCATTTAATGCGCGGTGAAAACGGTTTTCTTTCAGGTAATCGATAATATGATTGGCCGCAGCACGACCGAACACCAGAATATCCAGCAGCGAATTACCCCCCAGGCGATTTGCCCCGTGTACCGACACACAGGCACATTCACCCGCCGCATATAAACCGGCCACTGGCTCTTCCGGCGTGTCCTTAACCGGCACCACTACCTGACCCTGTCGATTGGTGGGAATCCCCCCCATAGTGTAATGCGCCGTTGGATAAACCGGTATCGGCTGGCTTGCCGGATCTATACCAAGAAAGGTAATACAGGTCTGGCGTATCCCGGGTAGGCGTGACTGCAATACATCTTCCGGCAAATGGTCCAGCTTGAGCAACACGTGATCTTTTTTCGGCCCGCAACCACGTCCTTCCTTGACCTCGGTATAAATCGAGCGGCTGACCACATCCCGCGAGGCCAGGTCTTTTGCAGTCGGCGCATAGCGCTCCATAAATCGCTCGCCTTTGGCATTCACCAGGTAACCGCCCTCGCCCCGCGCACCCTCTGTAATCAGCATGCCGCGACCCGCGATGCCGGTCGGGTGAAACTGGAAAAATTCCATATCCTGCAGAGGCACACCGGCACGCAGTGCCATGCCCATGCCATCGCCGGTATTGATCAGTGCATTGGTGGTGGTACGGTACAACTGCCCGGCGCCACCGGTGGCAAGTAACGTTGTTTTGGCTTCAATAATCAGTTCTTCGCCAGTGTGAATATCAAACACAAACGCACCCAGCACATTGCCTTCATCGTCTTTTAATAAATCCACGGCAAAGTATTCATCAAAGAAATGGGTCTTGGCGCGGATGTTCTGCTGATACAGGCTGTGTAGAATCGCATGGCCGGTGCGGTCTGCCGCGGCACAGGTTCGCGCCGCCTGCTCGCCACCGAAATTCTGTGACTGCCCGCCAAATGGACGCTGGTAAATTTTGCCATTATCCAGCCTTGAAAACGGCACACCGAAGTGTTCCATTTCATACACCGCCTTGGGTGCGGCACGGCACATGTATTCAATGGCATCCTGGTCACCCAGGTAGTCACTGCCCTTTACCGTGTCGAACATATGCCAGTGCCAGTTATCCGGCAATACATTGGCCAGCGCTGCATTCATGCCACCCTGTGCCGCCACTGTGTGCGAGCGAGTCGGAAATACTTTCGACACCACCGCCACCGAGGCATCGGCTTCTGCCAGCTGCAAGGCGCAGCGTAAACCGCCACCGCCGGCGCCGATGATCAGCGCATCAAAACGCCGTCTTGGAATTGAATCAATACTCATTTAACTGCAACCATAAATAATGCCTTTAAGCCCCATAAAGCACTGCCCAGTAAAACCAGACCCACCAGGCTCAATGCCAGAATCCGCGCCATCACATTGGGCAGGTAATCCAGTACCACGTCACGCACACCAATCCAGGCATGCCATAAAACTGCCAGTAAAAAAAGACCCAGTGCAATATTGTTAACAGGTGTTGCTACCCACGCGGCCCATCCACCGGCACTGAATGAAACGCCTGATAACAGACAGAGGGCAAAGTAGATCAGGCTCAACGCAATATACACCGCACTGATGCGTTGCATAATCCACGGGCGTAGCCCCTGAAGTCCGGGCGCACTCATAATTTAATCCCCGCAACAATCAGTATCAGCACAATCACTTCCAGCGCAAACACCGTCCAGGCGGATCGCACGGCCTGGGCTTTGGCCAGCCCTATGTCAAGATCAGTGAGCAGAAAGCGGATACCCGCAAACAGATGATGTAGCAGCGACCATAACAACAACAGGCTGATCAACTGCATTACGGGGTGCGCAAGTATGTTCGCGGCATCATCAAAGCCCGAACTGCCCTGCAGCGACAGATCAAACAGATAGACGCTAAAGGGAATCGCAATAAACAACAGCAGGCCACTGATACGATGCAGAAAAGAAACAAAGCCGGTTACCGGCAGATGGATTTTTAGCAGATTTAGAAAGAAGGGTCGGTTATCCGAAACGGCCATTATTCATTTTGCCTTTGGGTTTGTTATCATATTTTCTAATTGTAGTGGATTAAAGCCGATCTGCATAAACTAGTCTGCTGGTTATGAATTCCACAGGCTGCCCTGCATGGTATGGAAAATAACCGCATGTTTTCTATGCTAACACTTTTACACAATCTCGCTTACTATAACAGGCTGGCAGTGCGGATCGGCTTGATTATCGCCACAACAGCCACATGTAAATACACAGGTTTTACGCTAACAGCAATACAGGTAACCCAATGAAACCAGAATGGCTCGATTTTCTAAACGATAATGGCGCGGAAGTGGAAGACGGACAGGTCGTCAGTTATGGCAATCTGGAACGCGAACGACACATGGTGCACACCGGGCTGGTGATCTGTGACCTCAGTCATCAGGGCCTGATTTCAGTGGATGGCGAGGAAGCCAGTGACTTTCTACAGGGTCAGCTGACCAATGACATCCGCAATGTCAGCGAGCAACACAGCCAGCTCAGCGCCTACTGCACACACAAGGGCCGCATGCTGGCCAACTTTCGTGTATTCAAGCGCGGCGAAAGCTTTTACCTGCGCCTGCCGTTGAGCCAGCTGGAAGCCACATTAAAACGCATCAGCATGTTCGTGCTGATGTCAAAAGTCATTATCAAGGACAGCAGCCTCAGCCTGATAAAAATGGGACTGTCAGGGCCCAATGCGGATCAGGTACTGGGTGATCTGCTACCCAGCATCCCCGCCGACGTTGATGACACAAGCCAGTGCAATGGCCTGACCATTATCCGGATCGCCGGCGCACATCCTCGCTATGAAATCATCGGTGAGCTGGATGCACTGAAAAAAATCTGGCAGCAGCTGGATGTGCATGCCGCACCGGTCGGTGCGGGCTGCTGGGAATCACTGGATATCCATGCGGGCATTCCCACTATCTATCCGGCAACCAGCGAAGCCTTTGTACCGCAGATGACCAATATGCAGGTGATAAACGGGGTCAGTTTCAAGAAGGGTTGTTACACTGGCCAGGAAGTGGTGGCGCGAATGCAGTACCTGGGCAAGCTGAAGCGTCGCATGTTCAGGGTTCATATCGACACGGATGAGCCAGTACAGCCCGCAGACAAA
>JBFFND010000277.1:0-3938 GCA_041563375.1 Gammaproteobacteria bacterium
ATTCGCTCGTTCAAAGTGCTCCTGCACTTTAGTGCGTTTTCTTTTATAGGTTACTACTCTGGCCGCGAATTAGCTGTCTCTAACGCCGTGAATAATTTCACTCAGGGTAAAGAATTCATTATTACGCATAAAGCCCGCTACGATACCAGTGCGCAGTGTCAGCGCCCGGCCGTCGGCATCTTTTTCATCCACCCAGCAATCCGGCAAACCATCGAGTAAATGCATCACCGCAATCTGGCCTTCGGCATCGGTGGAGAGGTGAATCTGCTGTGTGTGCATATTTTTGAAGGCAGGCAGGAAACCGAAACTGGCATCACTGAACACGGCACCATTAAATTTGTAGTAAGCACCCTGTTGCTGCAATGCCTGCTGATGGGTCATGTACATGAAATTCACCTGTATAGCTGTCTATACAGGCTATCGGCAAATCGGTCGATTTCTTTAGTGCCGAGTGTAAATTATTCCAGACATGACGGTCGTATACTGAGGTACCGAATCGTACTTAAAAAGCCACGTTAGCTGGCTGTTTTTTAACCAGCAAATCCGCCACCAGCTGCTGCATAATCTGCTGCAACGCTTCGCCATAGGCCGCAGCAGTATCGTGCATGCGCAGACCGGGCAGCGACACGTCGGCGCTATAGGTTTTCACCAGATCATAAGCGCCATTAACCTGGCCATTATCCGACCCACGCACAGTAAACTGCAAGGCGACCAGTACCCTCACCCCATCGGCCATCCCATCGTTGAGTATCAGTCGCTCGAACTGCTCAATGCGGGTGTCGATATTAACGGCCTGCTCGAGCTGTAGCAGCCCCCGGCTGACATCTGCTGCAATGCCGCTGCTGTGCAGCCCCTGATACAGCGCCCTGCCCGTCAGCTCCGCCGGTTTTTCCGCCCACAGATGGTAATGATAACGCTGCAGCTGTAAGGGCCGGGATTGCTCAGCATAGAGCATGGCGCGTTCGTGATACAGGCCACTGGCCTGTACCGGTCGAATCACCAGATGGCTGAACTGCTGTGGATGTGCTGGCAATGTGATCGTTGGCAGGCGATAGAAATGGGTCTCCGGCACATTGGCACCACCCAGTCCACAGGCAGTTAGCACACTCAGCAGAGATAAAATAGCCAGCGACCTGAACACTGATTTGAACATCAATTTCAACATGATTCTTCCTTACTCGACGCTGTGCGGCTCAGCCGGTGGTGTGTTGCGCAACAGCGCACCGGGATTGTTACGCAGGGTGCGGCTGAATTCATTCATATTCTGGCTGCTGGCATCCAGGTGATACATCACCGAATCAATCCGACCGGAAATGGCTTCCACAGACTTTTTCAGTTCCAGCACACTGTGGCGTACATCGGCGGCATTCTCATCCAGCAGCTGATCGGTTTTGCCAAGGATACTGTCCAGTTGCCGGTTCACCTGGCCCAGGCCCTCGGTGAGCTGCAACATATTCTGGCTGGACAGATCTGCATGTTGAAAAAAACTGTTCAGGTGATTGATATTCTGCGGCCTGAGCAGCAACGCCAGTTGATCGGCGGAATACTGCAACTGTGATATCAGTTGATTAATATTCTGTGTTGATTCGGGAATGAAAGTATTGAGCTTGAGCGCAATCGAATCAATCAGTGCCATCATATCCACCGACTCGATACCCTGGATGGTATCACCTGGCTGCAGACTCTGTGCTGACTGTCCCTGGGTAATTTCTATCTGTTTATCGGCAATTAACGCAGGCATAACAATTCTGGCACGGCTATCTGCAGGAATTCGCCAGCCGGGTTTGACCCACAACGCCAGTCGATAGCGAGTCTGGCCATCTTCAATCACAGGCTCGACGTGATTGACCGAGCCAATCGCGTAACCGCCATAGCTCACCACTACACCATCCTTGATACCACTGACATTGCTGAACTCAACAAAATACTCATCAGAGCCTGTCTGCTCGCCGGTGACTTTCAGTAACATCACAAACAGCAGAACAAAACCGGCCAGTACAAACAGCCCTACCATAAAATAATTGATATTATCTTTTTTCATTACGCTTATATGTATCCATTTTAATGGTGTTTTTACAGCACCAGGTTTGCGACTAATCGTTTACATTTTCACCGGTTAAACGCTGCAGGTACTCATCTACATTCACCGTGTCGGTACGTGGCTGGCGATGCAGCAGATTATAGATACGCTGATTATCGCTGTTGCGCACCTCATCCACCGTACCGCACATTAAAATTTCACCACGATCAAGTATGGTAATACGGTCTGCAATCTTGAAGGCACTATCCAGTTCATGGGTCACCACCACGATGGTCATATTCATCGCATCACGCAGACGCAGAATCAGCTCGTCCAGTTCCGCTGACACCACCGGATCCAGTCCCGCTGAAGGCTCATCAAAAAACAACAGCCGGGGATCAAGAATAATTGCCCGCGCGAGTGCGGCACGCTTTACCATACCCCCGGATAACTGTGACGGCATCAGGTTTTCAAAGCCTGCCAGGTTCACCACTTCCAGTTTCATCTGGCTCATGATCTGCATGGTTTTCTGATCCAGCTTTGTATGCTCCTTTAATGGCAGCTGAATATTTTCCGCCACCGTCATTGAACCAAACAATGCACCACCCTGGAACGACACACCGATATTTTTCATCATATGATGCAGTTCATTGTCGTTCATGCAGGTAATATCCTTGCCCAGCAACTCGATATGCCCCGCACTGGGTTTTTCCAGCCCCAGCATATAGCGTAGCAGCGTACTTTTTCCCGAGCCACTGCCCCCCATAATCACCATAATCTCACCCTGCTCGACCTCAAGGCTGACATTATTCAGAATCACCCGACCATCGTAATGGGTCAGCAGATCACTGACACGAATTGCCAGAGATGATCCCTGCATATCTTTATATGTCGGTGTGCTCTGTTGTGAACGGCTCATAGTTTAGTCTGCATTATTTCAATCACAGTCGTGTAATAAAAAAGGTGAAAATCATATCGGCAATCACTATTGCACTGATCGACATGACCACCGAACGGGTAGTGGCAAGACCAACCCCTTCTGCACCGCCTTTAACCTGAAAGCCGTTGATGACGCTCACCAGTACAATCAATAGCGCAAACAGCATACTTTTGCTTAAGCCCTGCAGCAGATCAGACAAACTGATCACCTCGAAGCTGCGGCTCATATAAATTTCAATCGGCATCCCCAGTTCATAAAAGGTATACACCGAGGCACCGAACATACCCATAAACATACCAAACAGGGTCAGCACCGGCATTACCAGCACCATCGCCAGTAGAGCCGGTGCCGCCAGATAGCGTACCGGGTTAATGCCAATCACCCGCAGTGCATCGATTTCCTGTGACTCCTGCATGGTACCAATGCGTGCGGCAATTGCCGAGCCGGAACGTCCGGCCACAATAATGCCGGTAATCAGTGCAGCAAATTCACGCGTCACCGCCAGCGCAATGCCGGTCACCACCTGGGTCTGTGCACCATAGGGCTTAAGGGTTTCCAGCCCCTGAATTGCCAGCATCATGCCCACAGAGAAACACAGCACCACCACAATTAAAGTCGCCGACACACCGACCTGCATCATCTGCGTAGCGATCAGTGGCAGATTAACCGGCTGCCGGTGCAGTTTCCCCAGCACTAACCAGTAGAGCGACTGGTACAACAGACTGGCCGCATAGCCCAGTTCTTCCAGTGCATTGACGGTGCGTTTGCCCAGCTGTTCTATTGTATGTTTCATTGCTTAATTAATATCATCCAGTGTTTGATAGATGGTAAACACCGTGTCCAGTCGCGCCAGTTGCAGCACCTGCATCGCCGATGGACTCACCCCCAGCAGGGCAAACTCCAGCTGTTTGCCACGGGCGTTCTGGAAACCTTCCACCAGGCTGGCCACCCCGGAGCTGTCGATGTACTCCACCGCAG
>JBFFND010000278.1:0-3935 GCA_041563375.1 Gammaproteobacteria bacterium
CGTCAGGGCTTTTTTTATGTGCGTTCTTTAAGAAACTATAATTTTACCGGCTATTTCGTGTGTTTTGCCAGCTTTTTCAGGGCTTTTCGTAACTCGGGGTCGCTAATGCCCTGTGCTGTTTTTTCGATAATATCGGCGCTTTTCTGACTGAGCAACCGCCTGGGGTGATGTTCTTCGGGGGCTGGACGTCTGGGCTGTGAGACCTTGATAATCAGCCGAGTGAGGTGCAGTTCAGTGTGCTGGTGCACAGACTCCAGCATGCCATGGCTGTACATACGCAGGCGGGTTTGCCATACCGCGGAGTCGGTGAGTATAACCAGCTGATTATCACGAACGCCACCCACCTCGATATGCGACTGGCAGTCTTCAGGCAGGGCCGACTTGAGGGCCGTGAGAACCCCCTGTAATTGTTGTGCCTGCCGACGCAGGCGACTCTGCAGTTTGTTTGAGATGCTTTCCATGGGGGCAGTATAATGGATAAAAGGTATAAATAAATGAATCAATGGCCTTCAAACTGCGGCTTGTGCAGGCTATTTATCCATTTTAGATCAAAGTTATATAATCCATTCGGGTAATATGGTATGTTTTAAACTATATTTCAGGTTATCAAACACTCATAGATTATTCATTACACGTTAGTTTTCCCTATGGACATAATTCTTCTCAGTAAATTTCGCGGCCGCCCCTGTCGCGTGCAGATTGGCAGCCCTGTACAGCTTATGGTGTTGATGTTGTTTGGTGCGTTTTTCGCTGCCGGACTGGGCTTGTTTGGCTACTGGGTAGGCCAGTCTCAGGCCTCATCGTCTGGCATCAGTTCAATTCAGCAGGAAATCAAACTGCAGCGAGAGCTGATCACGCAGACGCGCTTTAATGCCCGAGCCGATCTCGATGCGCTGGCAGCGCGCCTGGGTGAGGTTCAGGCACATGCGATGAGGCTCAATGCACTGGGTCAGAAGCTGGTCACTATTGCCAAGCTGGATAGCGGAGAATTCAATTTTGAAGAATCACCGGGTATCGGCGGTCCGGATGAGCCGGGTCTGCAGGAGCTGGACTTTGGTAGTGAAATTGACGCGGTAATTCACGAGCTGGAGGATCGCGAGCAGCAATTACGTGTGCTGGAAGACGTGCTGATGAGCAGCCATATGCAGGAAGAGGTATTCCCCGAAGGTCGACCGATTCAGCGCGGCTGGATTTCATCCTACTACGGCACACGCACCAACCCATTTACCGGTAAGCTGCAATTTCACAAAGGTATGGATTTTGCGGGCAAATCAGGTGCGGATGTGCTGGCCGTTGCAGGGGGCGTTGTGACCTGGTCTGGCAAACGTTATGGCTATGGCAATCTGGTAGAAATAAACCATGGCAATGGCTATATCACGCGTTACGCCCATAACAAAGAGCAACTGGTTGATGTGGGCACCACCGTCAAAAAAGGCCAGGTGATTGCCAAAATGGGCTCCACCGGGCGCTCAACCGGACCACATGTGCATTTTGAAGTATTAAAGAATGGGCGGCAGATTAACCCGCAAAAATTTGTTCAAAAGCGCTAGTAGCCCCGGTCAGCGGTCTCACACTATTTCCTGTTTTTTTTCCCCTCAGTGCTTAAGCCGCCGCGCTTTCTAAGGCATAATACAGCCTCATTTTAATAATATGATTCACACCACCTCACGTAATAAGGATACACAATGGCATCCAGCTTAATGCGAAAAGTTTTTGGCAGTCGTAATGATCGCCAGGTAAAAAAGTATCGCAAAATTGTTACTCGCATCAATGGTCTGGAAGACGAGTATAAAAGCCTCTCTGATGAGCAACTGGGTGCTAAAACAGCCGAATTTCGCCGGCGCCTGAGCGATGGCGAAACACTGGAGTCTCTGCTGCCTGAGGCCTTCGCCGCGATCCGTGAAGCCGGTGTTCGCTCCCTGGGAATGCGCCATTTCGATGTGCAGCTGATTGGTGGCATTGTGCTTCACCACGGTAATATTGCCGAGATGCGAACCGGTGAGGGTAAAACCCTGGTGGCAACCCTGGCGGCTTATCTCAATGCGCTACCCGGTAAAGGCGTGCATGTGATTACGGTGAATGATTACCTGGCGCAACGTGATGCCAGCTGGATGAGTAAGCTATACGCGTTTATGGGGCTGAGTACCGGTGTGGTCATTTCCGGTATGGATCACCTGGCAAAGAAGCAGGCCTATGATGCGGATATTACCTACGGCACCAATAACGAGTTTGGTTTCGATTACCTGCGCGACAATATGGCGTTCAGTATTGACGAGAAGGTTCAGCGGGATCTGCATTTCGCCGTTATCGATGAGGTCGACTCGATTCTGATTGATGAAGCAAGAACACCGCTGATTATCTCGGGCCCGACCAGCGATAACTCCGAATTGTATAAAAAATTTAACGAATTTGTAAAAGAACTGCAACGTGCGGAAATCCCCGAATCAAAAGAGATTGAGCCAGACGGCGATTACACCATTGATGAAAAGAACAAGCAGGTTCACATCACTGAGCAGGGCCATGAAAAAGTAGAACAGATTCTGCTCAGAGAAGGCATTCTCGAGGAAAATGACAGCCTCTACAGTGCAACCAATATCAGCCTTATTCATTACCTTAATGCGTCCATTCGCGCCAATGTCATATATCAGAAAGATGTGCACTATATCGTGCAGAACGGCAGAGTGGTGATCGTTGACGAGTTCACGGGACGCACAATGGAAGGACGCCGATGGTCTGACGGTTTGCATCAGGCGATTGAGGCGAAGGAGGGTGTTAGCATTGAAAACGAAAACCAGACACTAGCCTCGATTACCTTCCAGAACTATTTCCGCCTGTATGAAAAACTCTCTGGTATGACCGGTACCGCCGATACTGAAGCGTATGAGTTCCAGTCAATTTACGGGCTTGAAGTAATGATCATTCCACCAAACCTGCCGGTTGCACGGAAAGATTATGGCGACCTTATTTTCCTCACGGCGGAAGAGAAATTTAATGCGATTGTTGAAGACATCAAGGATTGTCAGCAACGTCAGCAGCCGGTACTGGTGGGAACTGCATCGATTGAGGCTTCTGAATATCTCTCCAACCTGCTGAACAAGGCAAATATCAAACACAATGTATTGAACGCAAAACAGCATGAACGCGAAGCAAGCATTATTGCCGAAGCTGGTGTGCCGGGTGCAGTCACCATCGCCACCAATATGGCGGGGCGTGGTACAGATATTGTACTGGGGGGTAATTTTGATGTTGAGCTGGCAAACCTGGGCGAAGTCAGTGAAGAACAGAAAGCGGCGTTACGTGAGGACTGGCAGAAGCGGCATAACCTTGTGCTGGAAGCCGGTGGCCTGCATGTAATCGGCAGTGAGCGCCATGAATCAAGGCGCATCGACAACCAGTTACGTGGTCGCTCGGGTCGTCAGGGGGATGCAGGCTCAACACGTTTCTACCTGTCACTGCAGGACGATCTGATGCGTATCTTTGCATCAGACAAGGTGGCCGGTTTGATGAAAAAACTGGGCATGCAGCAGGGTGAGGCTATTGAACACCCCTGGGTGTCGCGCTCTATTGAAAATGCACAGCGCAAGGTGGAAGGGCACAACTTCGATATTCGTAAGCAGTTGCTGGAATATGATGATGTGGCTAATGATCAGCGCAAGGTGGTCTATCAGCAGCGCAATGAAATGATGGCTGAAGATGATCTGAGCGAAATGGTTGAATCAATTCGTGAAGACGTGATTGAAGGTATTGTCGCCATCTACGTACAACCGGGTACGCTGGAAGAACAATGGGACCTGGACGGCCTGCAAGCGGCACTGGAAGAAGCCACCGGGCAGTCATATGATATCCAGCAGTGGCTGGATGAAGACGATCAGCTGAATGAATACAAACTGCCGCAACGGATTATCGATGAGCTGAAAAAAGTCTACGCCGAGAAG
>JBFFND010000279.1:0-3901 GCA_041563375.1 Gammaproteobacteria bacterium
ATGATCAGGGATTAATTTTCGATATCAGAAATTCGATTAAATTCCTGGATCTCCTCAATCGACAGAAAATGTGGATTTTCCCCTGAATTATAGGCAAAGCCCTGTTCTACCGGCACACCTACCTCTCCAAGCAGGTTCGTGGTGTAATCCATATTCGCATGATGGAATACAATTGTTGGCCGGATAACGAAGTGGTCATCGAACGCCAGGGTCAGGTGCGAATCATCAGCAGGACACATGATTTCATGAAGCTTCTCACCGGGCCGAATACCAATTATTTTCTGCGGTAAATCCGGTGCCATTGCTTTCGCCAGATCCGTTACACGAACTGATGGAATTTTTGGTACAAAGATTTCACCACCCTGCATACGCTGGAAATTTTTCAGCACGAAATCAACGCCCTGTTGCAGGGTAATCCAGAAACGGGTCATGTCTTCATGGGTAACAGGCAAATGATCAACCCCGTCCTCTATCAGCTTCTGAAAGAAAGGAACAACCGAGCCGCGTGAACCAACAACATTACCATACCGGACAACGCTAAAGGTGGTACAGCTTCCTCCGGTCATATTATTTGCTGCAACAAACAGTTTATCGGAAGCCAGCTTGGAAGCGCCATACAGATTTATAGGGTTAGCTGCCTTGTCTGTTGACAGAGCCACAACTTTTTCAACCTTATTATCAATAGCTGCGCGAATAACATTCTCGGCACCATGAACATTAGTTTTAAGACATTCGGTTGGATTATATTCTGCGGCTGGCACCTGCTTTAGCGCCGCAGCATGTATCACATAATCAACACCATTCATTGCCTGCTGAACCCTGTCGAGATCACGCACATCGCCAATAAAATAGCGCATACAGGGATCATTGAATATCTGCTGCATTTCGAACTGCTTCAACTCATCCCTGGAAAATACGATTAAACGCCTGGGCTTATATTGCTTAAGCAATGTTTTGATGTACTGCTTACCAAACGAACCAGTGCCACCGGTTATTAATATAGACTTATTATTAAACATTACTCACCTTTAAACCCATCACGTATAAGAGCAAACAAATATATTTGCATAAAAGAAGAAAAATCCGCCATATATCAATCTTAATTATTAAAGATCTAAATCAACAAATACTACTTACTAAAATTGTGTTCAAATCCTGTTCTGCACAGCCATCACAAAACACCGCCACCACCAGCTAAACAGGAAACGGCCAGCTTCTTCATAAACAAGCATAGCTATCTTTTAAGCCAGACTATATCGCAGGCCTTCTTCATTAATAACGCAGCCTTGTCCTGAGAAACCAGACTACCATCGCGAATAATATAAGGATCGAATCCCTTTTTGATCAACAGGTCAAGGAATCGCTCCGGCTCAACACCACCCTTCTCCATATATCGAGGAACGAACTCGCTGATAACAGTAGTAACATGGTCCAGCAAATTGTTTGCACCACACAGGGCAAAATATTCATAACCCTCAATATCAATCTTAATAAACTTAACCCTGGCCACATCAATTCCAACCGAATCAATATAGCTATCAAGAGTAATAGTTTCTACTTCTACATAGTTGCCTTCATTGATATCCAGAAGAGAATGACGCCCAAGATTATTATTGGAATATTGATATAATTTTCTGACTTCATTTTTGTCCGATAACGCAAAATTAACCGGGATGATCTTGCTGGCATTATTAAGCTTAATATTGCCACATAACAAATCATAGTTTAGCGGGTCAGGCTCAAATGCGTATATTAGCGAATTGTCTGGCATTAACTTATCAAGCAATAGCGAATACCAGCCTATATTCGCCCCCACATCCAGAGCCACATCCCCTTCCTGAAAGGCCAGATGTTTAGCCACAAATTCAGACAAATCCTTTTCGTATTCGCCGCTTTTGTATATATGCCTGCCGACGACATCTTCTGTTTTAAACTTAAACCTGGTACCGTATTTATTATCTTTCGCGGTAAGATACTGACGCCTCAGAATAAACCTGTTTACCAGGTATTTTAATGAACGGATGGTCTTGTTTGCTAATTCTTTCATCTTTTTCTATTTAATTCCTAACCTGGTCACGGACTTATGCAAACTCAACATCCATAAGCAAAACTTACGACTTTAAACCCCTGCTACTACCCGCCCCTGCATGTTAATGGCAACCCAGGCTCACAAGACGCGGAGAGTGATAGCTTCAATATTCTCAACAATGAAAACCAGAAGGGTCTGGGCACCACAACTTAAGCATCAGCATCTGCAATATAAAAAAATGCATAATGAATTAGCAGCAAAGGTAATATGGCCTCATCGCCCCAGTTGATACTCCGCTCCGCAATACGGGCACTTGCCGTGACCATTTTCATCCAGGGCAATAAACACCTGCGGATGTGAGTTCCACAGACTGCTACCCGGCATAGGACAATGCACGGGCAGGTCATCTGCGGTAATCTGATAACGGTTTTCAGCGTTTGGCATGCTGGCACTCGCATTATTCACATGGGTATTACCTGTCATTGGAACTCCTCTAGCGATTCAAAGCAACTGCAGCCTGTGCCACACGAAGGCACTACTCGGAGACAGTCGTCAACCAGTCTGCTTCAATCGTCGTGCGACCATGCACCACGTCGAAATACAGGGTTTGCAGTTTTTCGGTGATCGGCCCGCGACTACCACAACCGATTTTACGGTTGTCGACTTCGCGGATCGGCGTAACTTCTGCGGCGGTGCCAGTGAAAAAGGCTTCATCAGCGATATACACTTCATCGCGGGTGATGCGTTTTTCAATAATCTCAATACCCAGTTCCTGACACAGTCTAAAAATGGTATTACGGGTAATGCCATTCAGTGCCGAGGTCAGGTCTGGCGTGTAAATCACACCGTTTTTCACTATGAAAATATTTTCACCACTGCCTTCAGCAACATAACCTTCGTTATCCAGCAGCATCGCTTCATCATAGCCATCACTCACCGCCTGCTGTAAGGCCAGCATGGAATTGATATAGTGGCCATTGGCCTTGGCCTTGGTCATACTGATATTGACATGGTGACGCGTAAAAGATGAGGTGCAGATTCTTAAACCATTTTTCAGGTTATCTTCACCCAGATAGGCACCCCATTCCCAGGCAGCGACAATGACATGTGTTTTTAAATTATCCGCACGCAGGCCCATGCCTTCCGATCCATAAAAGGCCATCGGACGCAGGTAAGCTGATTGCAGGTTGTTTTCACGCACCACCGTGCGTTGTGCCGCATTGATCTCATCTTTGCTGTAAGGCATATCCATACGCATAATATGCGCCGAATCAAACAGGCGATCAGTGTGCGCCTGCAGACGGAAGATCGCCGTACCCTGTTCTGCCTTGTAGGCCCGCACGCCTTCAAATACACCCATGCCATAATGCAGTGTATGGGTTAACACATGTACCTTGGCTTCGCGCCAGGGAACCAGCTCCCCGTCAAACCAGATTACACCATCGCGATCGGCCATGGTTTGCATATTGCTTTACTCCTAACGTCTTGTGCTATGCACGGTCAGTGGCGGCGTGCTGCTGCAGCACATCCTGCCATATGGTTTGTACCTGCTGCCGGGTATCCGTCAGCCTGTTTTCGTCTATCTTTGATGAGAGTTCCTGCAGTGCCAGCTGATGACTCAGCTCGCGGTACTGGCGGTAGACCTGAAACAGGGTGTCCGCCTGCTGTGCGTTTAATACACCACAGTCAGCCAGCTTCAACAGGATCTTTCGCGTGGCGGTGCTGTGCAAAATCGATTCATGCTCCGCGGCACACAGCAGTGCCCCATACTGCGCAATAAACTCGATATCCACCAGACCACCGGCATCCTGCTTGAGATGGAACTGTCCCGCACCCGGTTTACTGCCCAGGGTTTCGCGCATTTTATTGCGC
>JBFFND010000280.1:0-3901 GCA_041563375.1 Gammaproteobacteria bacterium
CCCGTCATATAGGCCGCAATCTCCGCTTTTGGTTTATAGGTATAACCCGCAGTGCTATCCAGTATATTGCCATATGGCAGTAACAACGCACCATTAGGATGGCCCTGCACAGGTGCAGCATTACGGAAATCACCATCACCTGTTGGATTATACTCACCACTGGTACGTGCATCCCAGATAAACACACCGTCATCCAGAATATTCGTATCCGTGGCAGGCACTACATCCATCATGTCCTGCAGTGTTGCCTGTAATGAGAAGTTGTTTTCAGGCAGGTCTTTAACTGTGGCTCTGCCAGCCCAGCTTGGTGTGCTCGCAGTGGTAGAGAAATAACTGCCATCAAGCACAGTGTTTGCACCAATCCAGCCATTACCACCATTGAGTACTGCCAGATTCTGTTTTGCAACCCCCCAGTAACGGAACATATACCAGCATCGGCCAGCGCGCATAGCCTGGGCATTACCACCGGTACCCATGCCACATACAACCATGTCATTCAGCGGGTCAATATCATATTTGCTCATAAAAGCATCCATTGTATATCCGCTGGGCACCATACTGATGGTTTGAACTACACCATTATCACGTGTCTCAACCCATTCAGAGCTAGCTACTTCATAAGTAAATATATTGCTTCCATCTGGCGCAATATATTCAAATCCACCAGGTCCGCTACCGGTCTGCAATATAACCAGTTTACCGGAGATACCCGCAGGTTTATTCGCACTCCAGTTATCAATCCAGCTTTTCAAGGTAGGTGCTGTTATCAGGCCATAGGTGTTGTCATCATAATTATCAGCCGACTCACTCGCTATTGTGCTCGGTTTGGCTAACTGGGAAGCATTAAACTCATTCTCCGAACCGGTACAACCGGATATCAGGAGCGTTGCACCACCAATAAGAGCCAACAGGGCCTCTCTGGTGTGTTTTACTTTGTTAATTTTACTCATAATTCTCCTCCTAGGATCATTCAGCCTTAGAGTTCGGCACAGCTGCTACCAGTCACCCATCAGCCCATTCGTGTTTTCATTTGCATTGTTACCGTTAATAATTCAGCCATGAGATAACTCCCCCCTCACGCTGTCCTCTGCTTCAAACAGGTTTTATTACAATGGGCACCTGCTCATTGTTTAAAGCATCCAGCATTACAGATAGATCTGCATCGATGGATGTTTTATCAAAACCCTGGCCAATTTCTGCCAGGCCTTTTTCAAGAAGCTTCTCCAGCTCCGGGTCACCACCTCCGGTGGTAAAAATATGAACCCTGTTTTTATTACTCATACGACAAACACCACATCAGAATTAACCACCATTTCTGCAAACTCGGCCGCGTTGCTGTCATCGACATCAATCACCGGCACATCGGCAAAATCCAGCGACTCCAGTTGCAGGCTGGCATCTTCCGCATCACGGTCTAGCCCACCCACGACTGCCACTTTTATCACATCATCCAGCAGGGTCAGGCCGGCAGCCATGCGCAGGGCTTCAACCTTTTTTTTGCGGGCAATCATCAATACATTTTTACTGCTCATTATGCCCTCCGTTAAAACACCAGTACGCGTTCAGAGTTATGCACCAGCTCGGCGTTCTGGTACTGGCCACCAATCACCACGAACTCTTCAAGCTCGGTGAGATCAACATCCTTGCAGAAACGTTCTGCAGAGTGTTCACACATAAAGGAAAAGTGTGCGTCTTCATTTTTTGCCATCTCCAGGAAATCCTGGTCTTTAATCATGTGGACAGCGTCGTCTGTTAAAAACACATTAACGGTCCAGTGACGATTCAGTGCTTCACGCATCACCGCACAGGCAGTTTTTGCATGACTGTAATCAGTTACTACAACACCCAGAATCATATTTACCCCTTACGGATTTTCCATGTAGTGGAACCGTCACCTTCATCACGCTCGAAGATGTCGTTACCTTCGGTTTCACACATGGCAATAATGGATTCACCGGATGAAGGGTTATCAAATATCAACTCCAGCTCGTCACCACTCTGCAATTTTTGCAGCGCTTTTTTGGTATACATCTGTGGGTGCGGACACACATAGCCACATACATCCAGCTGGTAATGTCCATCACTGACCTTGTCGAATTTAATTGCCATCTAATCTCTCCTACACTTACTTATCTGTTCAGTTTTATCTATTTAGTTTCTCGCAACCGGATGCACCTGCATCCACTGCGTCTTTTATTTAAATATCGATATTAAATATCAAACTCATCACCGGCTGACTTTCTGTTCAGCCACATATTGAATGCTTTTACACCCAGCAGGCCACCGATCAGCATACCCGCAAGGAAGATCCAGCCCGTCAGGTCACCATTGGTTACCGCGGCAAAGAATGCACCCACGTTACAACCCATGCCGAGACGTGCACCTATACCCATTAATGCACCCCCCACGATGGCAAACACCGCAGTTTCCATGTTGGGTACTTTCCATTTGAATTCACGACGTGACAGCGCAAGGATGGATGCACCGACAATAATGCCTACTGACATCAGCAGTGGTGCATTAATCAGTGGATTAGGAATACCATTCTGCAGGCCGAAGAAAATATTGTCGGTTACATCCCGACCAAACAGGTTCATCACCCAGCCACCCAGCTGTGCTTCCTGTGTGGTGATATACCAGTAACCAGGATCGAATACGGTTTGCTGAATAGACAGGCCTTCGCTGTAACCCATTTTCATGAGCAGCTCGCCGAAGTTGAATATTTCATAATGCTCGCGCAGCGCACCGGTTGCCCACATCTGCAGGCCCGCGAAGACACCCAGGCCCAGACCGGCAATCGCGGTGTTTTTAGAACTGGTAATCATGCCCCAGATGCCACGCATCTCATCGCCAAAGCTTAATGACGTCAGCTTGTTGCGACGGATAAAACCTTTACGGTAAGTGGTCACATACAGGATCAGCAGAATAACCAGGGTAGGCAGGATCGCGGTAAGCAACACATTACCGACAAACACATCGATCCAGACATTACCGGTTCCAATCATATCGGCCACAGTGCCACCCGACTGGTTCCACACATAACCTGCCGTGAACAGGTCAAACCAGCCATCGGTTACACTCAGTTCTGCCGGCATGCCTTTTTCCAGCGCCGACTCGGCCCAGCTCGCCGGTGCCAGATTGTTCGACCAGCTACCCAGATCAGCAAACAGCGCCATAGAAAACGAAATGCTCAGCAATACCAGCATCGAGCCCATATTGCCTTCACCGGTTTTATACAGTGAACCGGATGCACAGCCACCGGTAAAAATCATGCCAAAGCCGAAGATCAGGCCGCCAGCAATAATGTGCCAGCCCAGTGGATGCGGGTAAAAGGTACTGTAACCACTGACGGTCACCAGGCCTGCAGTAATTGAAAACAGCGCGGTGGCAATCATCACCCCCACCGCCATACGTGGCACCTTGATCGCAAATAGATCACGCACGGCAGATGCCATGCAGAAACGACCGTATTGCAAAAATACGCCGTAGGCGACACCGAACCAGACATACACCAGCAGATAAATCCACCGCATATCATTGGCCAGTAAACCTAAGGATAAAATTGTCACCAGCGCGACCAGTGCCATCGCCTTGTATCCACCCTTGTGTGCCAGCAGGCCGGGTTTGCTCATTACCTGTGCTGAATCAGTAGCCATAATTGTTGTTTACTCTCTCGCTCCGCGGTTCAAATTTTTTAGCGTGTGGGGAAAACTCTGATTAATTCAGAGCATCCTTAAATTTCACGGCGCACATAAATACACCAGTTGTCCTTTCCCTGAACGGTACCCAGATGCACACCCTCGTAGATGTCCATCATGGATGGCATGGTTTCAACCACCGACAGATTGTCAGTCACCACTTCAACCACCACACCACTGTCGACCTCATTAAGTGCCTTCAG
>JBFFND010000281.1:0-3897 GCA_041563375.1 Gammaproteobacteria bacterium
GATGGCAGAGTCGGATCCGGTGGACCATCAGGCCAGGAAGCGATCTCTTCGCCTCGTTCCAGCAGGGCTGGATTCAAGACGACGGTGCTGACCCATCTGAGATCGCCGTGCTAGTGAGCAAACAGCAGAACATATATTGCCAAAAGCTTAGGTCTGCATTGGAGGTAAGAAACGTACCTTTTCGTGAGGAGGATCAGATACAAGATCTGGCGTCCGAGCCTATAGCCTCACTCATCGTCGATTTTCTTCTTATCACTACTGGTAATCGGCAGACAGCAGCTTATCGACGTTTGTTGGATCTAATGGTGTTCCAACACGGTTTTGAAGACGAGCGTGAGTATCAAGCGCGCGCTCAGTGGGACCGATATATCAATGAATCCAGATGCCGAATCGCAGACCATAAGGTTGACCTGACTGATTTCGAAAGCCTTAAGAACCTTGTCGAAGAGCTCTTAGACATGGTAGGAAGGGATACTGTCGTTGCGCTATCTTCCGATTATGCTCATGGTGAGCGTTTGCAGCAATTGATCGATGACAGCATCAGTCGTGTACATGAACTGTTGAATACTGACGAGGAGCCTTCGACAGCCCTCGCTTGTTTCTCAGGTGATCGAGCCATCCGCATCATGTCCATTCACAAGAGCAAGGGCCTTGAGTTTGATACTGTTGTTTTACTGGGTGTGGAGAAAGAAACGTTCTGGGGCAAACCCGATGAGGAACGTTCAGCATTTTTTGTTGGTATTTCAAGGGCCAAGCACCGGCTTATTCTGACTGTTAGTGAACAGCGGGAACGTCCGGCTGAAGCCAATTTCTGGCAACCAGTAAGAACAGAACATGATGAGTTCATTGGGTATGCGAACCCCTTCCTTTAACATGTGCACGAAGGTCTTAGTTGATCGTATGGCCTGATTGTAGCAATTGCAGATTAACTCAATAATGTAGTCGGCCTAATGATTATAAGCTTTTCAATGCATCCTCAAGGACTTCTTCAGGAGGCTCTTCATAGATGATTGTTGTTGAAGGATTAACATGACCAGCAATTTTCTGGGCTACTTTTACTGATTTCTTCTGTTTATGAATGATATTCGTAATCAACGACCGACGCCCACTATGAGAACTGCCTTTTTCTATACCAGCCCAGTCCCTGAGCATCAAAGCCATATGTTCCTGTAGTGTATTAGGCGAATAGGGACCGCCTTTTTGTGTAATAAATAACGGGGAAGAGGGCTTCAACTTCTCACCTTTACTAAGACGCTGTTGTATATACGCTATCAAAGCCTTACGTAGATCTGTATCAACCATGGGTAAATCACGAGACTTACCTTTATGCTTTTTCACAGGTGGGTAAAAGTCTTCTGGATTGACATCAGCACCCGATTTAGCAAGTAGCTCTATCTGTTTAACTACCTGATGAAAACTATTCACATCAAAGCTGATAGATTTGCGCTGATAATGGCTTTTAGAGCGTTTCATTGCATCAGCACCTTTTGTATAGGCTGCTGGAAGGCTCATGACCTCCAGGAGCTTAAAGACAGTACCTGCCTTGTTTAGCTGTGCAATTTCTTTTACCTGAAGCAGCGATATTTCCTGGGCACGTAACCCAAGCTTGAAACTGATCTGCATAATGGCGGTATTTTTCTCAGGGTGTCGATGCTGCTGGATAACATCAAATAAGTGCTGACGTTGCTGACTTGATAACACACGAGCCTGGCCAGATTTAGGCATGATTTCCTCGAAGTAGGGATAGAAATATAATCCGTAATAATGTTATTTTAACGGATTATAGATGATATTCTAGGATTAGAAGGATATAAAGTCGTCTAGATTTAATATCTAACTTCATTCTTATTCATACCAACAAGCATTGAAATTATGAAAAAACAATCCGGCCTATACCTCATCATCAATCATTTCATCCTGTTTAAAGATATATGAAGATCAATATCCATCAACTTATTGGAAAATGGTGAAGACATATTCACTGTCCAGGCGCTCATGGATCATGATTCTGTAGAAACAACGTAGATTTACGACAAACGAAGTGAATCTGTTCAAAGAAAAGCCTCACGAGCCTTACCACTGTAATTTCCAACATTAAGGTTTAATACCACCCCAGAACCGTAGTAGTCGCGGCTAGGCGCTCATTATTACTACCAGTTGGCTCTGCACGAAACTGGCTTAAAACGGCCTCTGCCTGTCTCAAACGCACAGATCTTCTAATCACAGGTAAATGGATGAATTTGGGTAGTTTTCAGGTTCTATGGGCATACAGCATACATGCTGCGTAGCTTATTAAGCGCTTCTTCTGTGGATAGCTCTCCACTGGCGACAGCGCGTGCCAATAGGACAGCCTGCTGGGAAGGTTGCAACCCCTCCAAAGTAACATTCGCAATGGCCTGACGCACCTGGTCGTCCACGTCCTGTAGGCCAAGGCGGGTAATCTTGGCTGGCATAGCTATGTAGGGGCGATTTTTCATGTAAATAATTATAGCAGTTAGCCAGGAGGAAGAAGTAAAAGGTTGCTGGAGCGCGTCTGTGGTGGCCACAGAATAACTAAATAGTGGCTTGCTTAACACCGGTGCAATGTGAGAACTTTATCTAATAGTAATAAATAGGTTTAAAAAAAGATCGTAAGCATTTATTTATAAAGAATTATTTCAGTAAAAATACTAACCATGAAGGTACTGACCGACCAGTTTAGTACTTGTTGTGGAAGTTTAGTACTTTACTTGGAAAAGTTTAGCAGTTTACTTGGTCGGTCAGTCGGAGTTTGTGCAGGCGGATCAGGGCAAAAAGCCATTTAACATAATATACATTATGCGCATATAGATTAACTAAAGCGGGTGAGCCAGTGGCCAGTCACGGCGCTTAAACCTTTACATCTAATATGATTACCGGATAATGCCCGTTTACCCATAAGATGCGCAATCAACACAGCCTGGTCATGTCCAACAGCTTAAAATCATTAACCTTTTTTACGGCACCCGAAAAAACCCAGCTCACGCATTATGGCCAGCTTTATGGTTCCAGCCTGGCCTTGTCGGTTGCCGGTCTGGCGCGGGAAAAATCCCATCCGCTGGTGGTGATCAGTCATGATGTGAATGAAGCGCAGCAGCTACACCAGGAGCTGGCGTTCTATACCTCGGGTAAATGTCGACTGTTCGAGCTGCCGGACTGGGAAACCCTGCCATACGATATATTCTCACCGCATCAGGACATTATCTCGCAGCGCCTGACCACGCTGTATCAGCTGCCGGATATGCGTGCCGGCGATATACTGATATTGCCGGTATCAACCCTGTTACAGCGCCTGCCACCGAAGACCTTTATCAAATCCCAGGTGCTGCTGCTCAAACAGAACCAGACGCTGGATATTGACGAGCTGCGGCATAATTTACAGCAGAATGGCTACAGCTGTGTATCCCAGGTGATGGAACACGGTGAATTTGCCGTGCGTGGCTCAATTATCGACCTGTATCCATCGGGTCATGATCTGCCGTTTCGACTGGATCTGTTTGATACCGATATCGACAGTATTCGCCGCTTTGACCCTGAAACACAGCGCTCACTGGATGAAGTTACCTCCATTGAAATTCTACCTGCACGTGAGTTTCCATTTAACGAACAGGCTGTCAGTGAATTCCGCACCCGTTACCGTGAGAATATCGCCGGTGACCCTACACTGAGTAAAATTTACCAGGACGTATCGCAGTCGAATATTCCCAATGGCATTGAATATTACCTGCCACTGTTTTTTGATCACCTGGAGTCGATTTTCAATTACTTGCCACGTAACACTGTGGTGTGTTCGGCCACCAGCCTGCAGGCTGATATTGAACACTATATTCACGATGTCGAAGCACGTTATGAACAACGCCGGCATGATATTGAACGCCC
>JBFFND010000282.1:0-3891 GCA_041563375.1 Gammaproteobacteria bacterium
AAAGCTTGGGTGCCGGGGCGGTATTATTACGGGCGTCCTGCCCTCCAGCCTTCGGCCCAAGCAGAGCTTGTTTAAATTTGATCCAGTCAAATTTATCTTTTGCTTACTTTTCTGTTGCTGAAGACACTAAAACGCCTGGAGCGTTTTAGAACAGGCTTTCATAAAGAAGTGAGTCGCCAGAGAGGCGAAATAGAACAGTTCAGAACACCGTAAAGGTGAATAAGAGCTGGAATATTAAGCTTAATCGTTCAGAATGCTTTTAACGCCCATCATCCAGCATAAGCCAAGCGATCTCGCCACCAGCTCACCAGCATCGCAATAATCGCCCCGACAAAAGCCAGAAACGAATCCTTCTGCGCATCCCATATGTCTCCCTGTGTGCCCAGGTAAGCCATACCAAGCTCAGGGCTGACTACCACGGCGACCGCGCCCTCCAGTACCTCATAAAAACTGCTGAATGCCATCACCACGCACACCGCAAGAAAATAGGAATAAGCGGCTTGTATCTGTGCCTTGCGTAATAAAAATTCACGAAAGGGGTAGGCTATGAGTAATCCAAAACAGAAATGCACCAGGCGATCGTAATGATTGCGCTCAAGATCGAGTAACGATTGAAACCAGAAGCCGAGCGGTACTTCTGAATAGGTATAGTGTGCGCCGATCAGGTGCAGGCTGAGAAACAGCGTAAACAGCCCGTAGGAAAGATTGGAAAAGGCGAAGCGTCGATAGCTGCCAATCAGCAGTGCGGCGTAGATAAATACCAGCAGGTTTTCAATCAGCCAGTCTTTCGGATACAGCGGCTCGATCGCTGTGACAATCCATAGGCCGGTCAGCCAGGCCAGCATAACCTGTAAGCTACGGTTGGATTTAAAGGGGCGGCTGGTCATCGGTTTGCATTTTCCATATTTATCCCTGGCTGCTTATTAATTAATAATGGGCGCTCACCTGTACAATATAAACCATTGCCACCCATTTGCAGCACAAGTCTTAATGAGTATGTGTATCACAAAACGGGCCCTGAGCTGTCTGCTGATCCGCCCATCTGCATTTGCCGATTCAAATTTCAGATCAGGCCATGTATAGTTGCTGCGCATCGTCATTTATATACAGTTTAGCCACAAGAGATAATTGAATGAGTTCATACGACGCTTCGGCAATTGAAGTTTTAACCGGCCTGGAGCCTGTTCAAAAGCGCCCGGGCATGTACACCGACACCACGCGACCCAACCATCTGGCGCAGGAGGTGATCGATAACAGTGTGGATGAAGCGGTGGCGGGCCATGCCAGCCGGATTCAGGTGGTGCTGTACCGTGATGGTTCGCTGGGTGTTACCGACGATGGTCGTGGCATGCCGGTGGATATTCACCCCGAGGAAGGGGTGCCGGGGATTGAGGTCATTCTCACCAAGCTGCACGCCGGGGGCAAGTTCTCCAACAAGAATTACCAGTTCTCCGGCGGTTTGCACGGTGTGGGCGTATCGGTGGTGAATGCGCTGTCCTACCGGCTGGAAGCGGAAGTGCGTCGCGATGGCAAGGTGTGGTCGATTGCCTTTGCCCATGGCGACAAGGTGAGCGAGCTGCAGGAAACCGGTACGGTGGGTAAGAAAAACACCGGCACGCAGATTCGTTTCTGGCCGGAAGCCAAATACTTTGATACTCCCAAGTTTTCCCTGACCCAGCTCAAGCATGTGCTGCGCGCCAAGGCGGTGTTGTGTCCCGGGCTGCATGTCACCTTTTTCGATGAGAAATCCGGCGAAACCGATGAATGGTTTTACCAGGGTGGCCTGCAGGACTACCTGATGGAAAGCCTCAAGGAAATGGAGTGCCTGCCCGCCGAGCCTTTTATCGGCTCCATGTCTTCTGCCCATGAAACCGCCGACTGGGCACTGCTGTGGCTGCCGGAAGGCGGTGACTCGGTGGGCGAGTCCTATGTCAACCTGATCCCCACTGCGCCGGGCGGTACCCATGTGCACGGCCTGCGCACCGGCCTGACCGAAGCGGTGCGTGAGTTCTGCGAATTCCGCAACCTGTTGCCCCGGGGGGTGAAAATCAGCCCGGAAGATGTGTGGGAAAAGGTCAGTTATATCCTCTCGGTGAAAATGGAAGATCCGCAGTTCTCCGGGCAGACCAAGGAAAAACTCTCATCCCGCGAATGCGCGCCCTTTGTCTCCGGCGTGGTGAAAGATGCCTTCAGCCTGTGGCTTAACCAGAACACCGATCTGGGCGAGCAGATTGCCATGCTGGCGATTGATAATGCACAGAAGCGCCTCAAGGCCGGTAAAAAAGTGGCGCGTAAAAAAGTCACCCAGGGACCGGCCTTGCCGGGCAAGCTGGCAGATTGCAGTTCATCGGATGGATCCCGTACCGAGTTGTTTCTGGTGGAAGGTGACTCGGCGGGTGGTTCTGCCAAGCAGGCCCGCGATCGCGAGTTCCAGGCGATTATGCCGCTGCGCGGCAAGATTCTGAACACCTGGGAAGTGGAGCCGGATCAGGTACTGGCCTCGCAGGAAGTACATGACATCTCGGTGGCCATGGGAGTCGACCCCGGCTCGGCCGATCTGGCCAGCCTGCGCTACGGTAAAATCTGCATTCTGGCGGACGCCGACTCCGATGGTTACCATATCGCCACCCTGTTATGCGCGCTGTTCCTGCGCCACTTCCGCCCGTTGGTGGAAGCGGGTCATGTGTATGTGGCCATGCCGCCATTGTTCCGTATCGATGTGGGCAAAGAGGTCTACTACGCGCTGGATGATGCGGAAAAACAGGGTGTGCTGGATCGCATTGCCGCGGAAAACAAAAAAGGCAAGATACAGGTCACCCGCTTCAAGGGCCTGGGTGAAATGAACCCGCTGCAACTGCGGGAAACCTCGATTGCACCGGACACTCGCCGACTGGTGCAACTGGTGGTGGAAGCCGGCGACCAGAGCAACCAGATGATGGACATGCTGCTCGCCAAAAAACGCGCCCCGGATCGCAAGGCCTGGCTGGAAAGCAAGGGTGATCTGGCGGAGATTGTGGTTTAGCGATTTATTGTTGCGGCCGGTTTTCTTGCGCCTGATGGGATGCAGAAAAGCGGGCGGTGATTTCTTTCAGGGCGTGGATTAACCGCTGCTTGTCGGCATAGCCGAGAAAATCACCCAGTTCGGTCTGCTGCTGGCGTGAGCTGATGGTGACTCTGGGAATACTGTGTATACCGGGTTCAATACCCTGCAACTGCACGGCTTTCGCGCCGATAGAGTTCTCTGTCGGCGCGCTTGATTCGATATGAAACTCCGACCAGAAACGGGGGTATTCAATGCGCTGATCCGCGCGGCGATAACCCTGTTCAATCACCACCCTGTGTTCGCTCAGGCGGATCAGCTGGGTACGGCTGGCGCGACGGTAGAACACATACAACGAGGCACCCAGCAGGAAAATTTCCGCACCTGAAAACGGCAGCACCAGCCAGCGCCCCTGCATGACAAACGCACTGGCGATGGCCAGACTGCACAGTGCAATCAGCAGAAAGACTTTGACATTACTCTGCCAGCTTAAGGATAGATCCGGCCTGAGGATAATCAGGCCGCGGTAGCCGGAGTCATCCAGCCTGATATTGACCATAGTCTTTACCGTAGCAGTAAACCGTAAACAATAAAATGGAGCGACAGATGGCGTTATAAAATGCCTTCACTCCCATAGTCTCTAGAATAGCGTATTTATGGCTTATTATGAGTATGGCTCTGTTTGTATGGTCTGCGTATACAGCCTGACTGCACAGGCTATTGAATAAACCCATGAGTAATTCACACAATGCACGATAAGGCGCTGTTCAGTGCGCTGGCGATAGCCCTGACCCTGCTGGCCTTTGCGCCCTATATCCGCTCGATTCGACGCGGATACACCCGGCCCCATG
>JBFFND010000283.1:0-3868 GCA_041563375.1 Gammaproteobacteria bacterium
CCCCTGAACCACAGCACATCCAGTGGCGTCCAGAAAAAATGTATACCCAGTAACACAACAACAATACTGCCGACTACCGCACCAGCAACCATTATATTAATTCGTTTTTTACGCCTCAGGTCATAGGTGTTATAAATAAGCGGAATCACGGCCAGCGGTGCAGCGGTCAGTAACTTGGTTACCCCTGACACACCACGCACCGAACTGTCCATGGTTTCTTTTAATACCGCCACACCCAGCCCGGAAGCCATGGCAAATATAAACGACAGGAAGATAATCGCAATACGATTTGGTTTAACCGGCTCTTCCGGGTACTGTGCCGGGTCGATCAACACAAATGACTCACCCTTGCTTTCCTTTTCCAGCTCCTGGCCGATTTCTGCTTCCATCTGCCGCGCCTTGATATCCTGGAAACGCGCCAGTGCATTCTGGTGTTCACGCACCAGTACCTGGTAGTCTTTTTCAACCTGCGGACTTCTGGCGATACGCTTTTCAAGCTGCTGGACTTTCTCGGTTAATCTCGCTTTTCTGGCTGCAAGCGATTCAATATCCGACTCAACTGTTTGTAACTGGGTTTGTACCGAGATATACGCCGGGTTCTCAGGATTAAGCGTCATGGCAACACTTTCTGCCGACTGAGGACTTGTCTGCAATTGATTTTCCAGTTCACTGACCTGCTTGCGCAGACTGATCACATCCGGGTGATCTGCTGAATATTTTTCCTTTAATGCAGCAAGTTCACCCCGTTTCTTAGTCAGTAATTTTGCGGTTTCATCACTGCTCTCACTGCTGCCGGTTTGTGCCTTCAGACCATCGATTTCCCGCTTGATTTTAACAATATCCGGATGCTCACTGGAGTACCGCGCCGACAGGCTGGCCAGTTCAGATTCCAGAGCTTTCAGACGGGAGACCGGATCGAGTATCGACTCACCCGTAGACGAGCGCATATTAGTGAGCGGGTTGATCATCGATAACTGGCTTTGCAGATAGAACTTGCGTTCATTTAATGAGCGAAGTTCCGATTCCGTATTCATCAGCTCTGATTCGGTGCGATTCAAAATGGTCAGGTTCATCGCATTCATTTCGGGCAGACTTTCCGCATTCTGCTCTTTAAACTCGGCCAGTTTCTTTTCTGCTTCGGCAATACGAGTTTCCAGCTTAGTTGTTTCGTCGGTCAGGAATTGCAGGGTTTCCGAGGCCTTTTCCTTTCGCGTTCTGATATTTTCCGCAAGGAACAGACTGGTAAGCTCACCCGCCACTTTCTGTGTAGAACCGGGGCTGTCACCGAGATAAGAAAGTGTAAAGGCAATCGTAGCCTCACCGGGACGTCCGGTGCGTGGATCCACCACGTCAGCACTGATCATATTCAGACCTATGTCCTTACGCATATCCTCCAGCACCTCTTCGGTGGTTTTGCGCTTCAGATCATCCGTATACAGATTGTATTTATTGATAATCTCCATCAGATTGGGCCGCGTCATTACCCGCTGGCTAATAGTCTGAATGCGCTGTGCTGCGTAGGAGGTGACTGTGGAGCGCACCAGTTCCGAGGGGATATCCTGTTCCTTGATCAGAATGGTGGCCGATGATTTATAGGTTGGCGGCCATACCAGGGCTAGGACGAGCCCGATAATAAATACCATAAGCCCGGTAATAATAATCGCCACCTTACGGCGGCTTAGAATCGCCAGGTAATCCTGTACGCTTTTTTCCTGAGTTTCCTGATTTTCCATATTTATAGTTTATCGCTGGTTTAATAGGTGGTTGCCAGTCTTGGCCAACCCATGTACAAATAAATCATTACTGCATTGGATGAGCCGTCCTGATCTGTTGCTATAAATGTCTGTTCAACATAGTTATAACGCAGGCTCAAATTGGTGTCTCTGTTCAGTTTGTAAACAAGACTCGCCGACAGCTGCATTCTGTCCCTGTCGTTGATTGATGTGACCCCATCCAGTGTCCGTGTTTCCGATGCCGAGAATTGTATATCGGTATTGAGTCGTTCTGTCAGTGCATGGTTGGCAGAAAGAGCGGCGCGTTTTTCTTCCTGCGCACTGCCAAAGCTGGAAGGAATGACTGAGCGACTCATATCCAGCCTGAATGACGAGCGCTGGTACAGGTTACTATAGGAAAGATTCACCACCGTGCCATCATTCTTTTGAGTGATGTCGTCTAAAACCGGATTAAACAATGCCGGGCATTCCCCTGTAGTAGGGTCAGGCAGTGTTCCAATGAACCCATTTTCACAACCCACCGTCACATCCTCAGCCAGTGAATCCAGCTGGCGACTACCCACCGACATGGAAATATTCGAGGTTTCATTAATCGTGTAGGTATAGTCCAGGCTCAGCACCGTCTGGTCATAGGAGAAATCACTCTCCGGGCTATCGAATTCTGAATAGCTTCCGGTGAGGCCAACCCTCTGATTTTCACTGAACAGCCAGGTGTAGCTTAGCTGCAAATTGTCATAGGTATAGTCTGAATAATTCTCGTTCGAGGTCTCGTCGAAGGAAACATCGGTGAGACCAATACTAAAATTCAGCATCGAGGTTTGACTGAGCATCCACTGCACGGAGGGTGTCAGTGAGCGGGTATTGCGCACGGTTTTATCATCAAGAAACAGGCCGCTATCCGGTGTCTGGGTGTCAAAATCGCTGTCGAAGTTAGTGTTCTCCTCCACCCTGGCACCCAACCGCCATTCAGTCAGCTCGGTTTGCCAGCCAGTATCCAGCGTGACAAATACATTATTATTATCTGCATTGTCGATATCGGCATAACGTGTCAGTTTGGCGTTGATATTGAGTGCGGCATCCCAGCGTTTGAGCTCTTCAGCCGACATGCTTAGCTGCGGGTTTATTGTGTACACCGTTGAACCCTCTGGCTCCACACTGTCGGGATATAAACGAGGGTTGTCGTTGTATTGCACACGGCTGATTAGAGACGGCGACAGTTTCCATTCGGCAGCAATAACATTGCCACTAATGGCCAGCAGCGCACACAGCGAGGCACAACCAGTAAGCGCAGATTTATACACACACACCTTTACCACCGGCTTACTCACTAGGGCACAACAACCACATCACCGCTTTGCAGTATGATGTTCTGTTCCAGCGATTGACCATTTGAAACATCACCGTACTCAAACGGCATGCTCTGCACCTTGCCGTTAACCCGGCGCAGGATTTTTATATTGTTAGCACTGGCGTAGGCATTCAGGCCTCCTGACATGGCCAGCGCCTGCATCACATCCACATAATGGGTGGCGACATACTCACCTGGGCGATTAACCTTACCCACCACGAATATTTTATTGTTCTGGATCTGCCTTACCGCAACTGTAACCACCGGATCGGGGATATAACGCTTGATTTTCTCCACCAGCAGGGCGCTTAACTCGGCCACGCTTTTACCACCCGCCTGCAGGTCACCCGCCAGCGGGAAACTCATACCACCGTCCGGCCTGATCAGCACTTCCTGCTGCAGCCCTTCTTCTTTCCACACAGACACCGTGAGTACATCGCCGGGGCCGATTTTATAGGCCGGCATAGCTAAAGGTGTTTGTGGACTGGCCGCTAACAGGGGTGAGCTGGCAAAAAGGCAGGCGACAAGCGCAAAAACACGCCCCGCCATTCGAGCATTATTTATCATCTTCATTAGATACCGCTAATACTAATCCGTATAAAAGACTGCACATGATAGGCAATCAACACCTGTGATGCAAAGACTTTGCATCGACTGCTTTTAGTTAAGTATTTCATTATATTGTTACATTTTTACACGTTTTCTCGTTCCCATGCGGGAGCGTAGGAACGAGTTCCGGAAATGTGGTCTGTCCCTGAAAACTGAACCGTACTTATGCCGCTTCCTA
>JBFFND010000284.1:0-3868 GCA_041563375.1 Gammaproteobacteria bacterium
ACTTTTCCTCACGGGAGCTGACCAGAATCAGCACCGACTGCTGTGCCGGTTCTTCCAGGGTTTTCAGCAGGCTGTTGGCGGCATTGATGTTCATATCATGGGCATCCACGATCAGCGCCACCTTGTAGCCACCGAACTGGCTGGTGAGTTGCAGGCGCGATGACAGTTCGCGTATCTCATCTACTTTCAGCGCCTTGCCTGCCTCTTCTGCCTGCAGTACCAGCAGATCAGGATGCGTATGTGCCGCCAACATTTGGCAGGCGGCACACACACCACAGGCCGTGCCATTATCCATCGGCTGCTGGCATAACAGACTGTGTGCCAGCGTCTCTGCAAACACCCGCTTGCCCAGGCCCTGTTTGCCAGTGAGCAACAGCGCATGGGGCAACTTGTCAGCTTTTAGCTGCGACTGAACCTTCTGCCACTGTGATACCTGCCAGGGATAAAGCCCCGGGGTTGGTGAAGAGTCAGTCGATTCGGAATAAGCCATATGAATTGAACCAGTTTGCGAATAAAAAACGTTGATAAGGAGATCATACTATCTGCATCATCAAAGCTCCATAAACAATGGATTTTAAAGCCCTTATGCCGTTAATCAGAATTGTCACGGCACAAGCCACGATCCACGCCACGGCTTACTATACTCAATGTGTTGACCAGGTAAAGGTCTACTACCTCCCCATAAGGTCAATGGCAAAAATGAACCACAGGAGATACGAGTTATGATGTTGAATGTAGCCGGCAAAAGCGTAGAAACGAATGAACAGGGATACCTCCTCAATCTCGGAGACTGGAGTGAAGATTTTACCGAAACCGTTGCAAAGAACGATGGTGTAGATCTGTACAATGATCACTGGGAACTGATTCTGTATGTACGGGAGTACTACGAAGAAAACCAGGTTTGCCCAACTATGCACAAGGTGGTGCGTGAACTGGGTAAAAAGAACACCAACTTCCATAACCAGAAAGAGTACGAAAAACACATCTACAGCCTGTTCCCCCGTGACCCCATGCATGAAGTCTGTAAACTGGCAGGACTGCCCATGCCACAGCCCGATGATTAGCTGACAATTAACAGCTCACGATCCAGCTGATAAAAGCACCCTTCCGGGTGCTTTTTTTATGCACAGGATGTGCAGTATTCCGCGGGAGGCAGGACGCCGGTAGCGGTTATGCACAGGATGTGCGGTATTTTGCGGGAGGCACCCGACAGTCGTTGGTCCTGGGTCGTTAGTCGTTAGTCGTTGGTCCTGGGTCGTTAGTCGTTAGTCTAGATCAACGTTTAAGATGACTCTGAAACTGTACTTTTGGTATTATCGACGTAGTACACTTTTATTTTCACACACGCATAAAAACCATAAGTCATGTCATTCATTCGCCAGTACCGCGTACAGCTAAAACAACACACTATCGGCACCCTGCTACTGAGTGCACTGATACTCTTTACGGTATTACTGGTGATTTTACGTCTCAGCCTGTCGGCGATTATTATATTATCGACAGAACGGTGGCTGGCCTCACAGCAGCTGGACGCAAACATTGAACGCCTTGAAATATCTCTGTTTAGTGGCCGTGTGTCTCTGTACAACGCCGAAGCACAGAATGCACAGCAACAGGGTTTCAAAGTCGGTGAGCTGACGCTCGACTGGGACTGGCTGCCACTGTTCAGCAAACAGCTGGAAATAAACCGGGTTACGCTGCGTGATTTTTCAATCGATGCTGAGCTACATCATGACGGCGTATTGAATATCGGCGGGATCATCCTGGGTGAAAACCAGGCAGAGGATACGACAGCGGAGCAGGTTGAACAATCACAGACCAGCAGCTGGCAGACAACAATACACAGTATACAACTGGGCAATATCGAAGCCTGTGTGGCACAGCTGGACAAAGATAAGCAGCCGGTGCTGGATTACTGCAGCCGGCTGGCACAACTTGAGTGGCAGGGGCAACTCGCCTATCTGCCCGAAACAACAGACGCACAACATGCTCCATCCGCATTAGCCATTTACACCGACGGGCGTTTTGATCTGCAGAAACTCGAACTGCACAATAAGCTACTGGATCTGGACCTGTTAACTATTGGCGCGATAAGCCTCCCCCGTGTAAAGCTGGAAAGCCTGGATAATATCCAGCTGCAAACCGTGGACATCAGCCGGTTAGCCGTACTGCAGCAGGCAACTGACAACAGTTCAGCGCAGACAACAGCAGACATAACAATCAACCATCTGCTGGCGTTTGACAATCTGCAACTTGGCCCGATCAGTATTACGCAAAACCAGCAGATTGCTCTGGGTGATATTGCATTGAGCGGTCTGCGTAGTCGGGCACAGATAAGACCCGACAACCAGCTCGATATAGCACACTGGATACCCGGAGAAGTAACAAAGAACACTGATCAGCCAGCTGATGCAGACATCACGGCTGAAAAAGAAAACCAGCACGCGATCAACGGCTCACAACCGGCGAGTGCCAGGCAGACATCGTCGAATAACAACACCGACGAGCAGACGGTCCACCTGGAAATCAATAATATCCGGCTAGAGGACAGCAGACTGTGCACAGATCACGCGGGAAATTCACAGCTGAAACCGCTGATCTATTGCCTGACGCTCGCTAATGCACACTGGCAAGGCAGTCTCAGCTATGGCGAACAGAATAACGGAAGCCAGGATGCTCAAACCACTGCACTGCCACTTTATGCCAATGGTAACTTTGCATTGCGCCAGTTGCACCTCAAAAACCATTCACTGGATTTGAACCTGCTGTCAGTTGATGATGTGCGGCTTGAAGAAATTAAGATCGAGACAACAGAACATATTGATATAGCCGCGTTAAGCATTGAACAATTGTCTTCCTTTGAACGCAACCCGCAAAACCGTGACGACACAAATGAGTCACTGCCCTCGTATATTTTCAGCTTCGAACAGTTCAGCATGCTGCCGATAAAACTTGCGACGGACGAGATTTCACTCGGCACAATAAAGCTCACAGGCAGCCAGGCCTATATCGCGATCAATCAGCAGGGACAAGCCGAACTGGCACAGTGGCATGTACAGCCGACAACAGCGGAAAATACACAGGAAACTGATTCCGGCGAAAAGCCGAAAGCAGCTGGTGAGCAGACAGAAGCGGAGAAAAAACCGGAGACAGCTTCACCTTCTGTGCCCGCTACTGAAACAAACAAACTGCATTTTTCACTCGATGAATTTATCGTCCATAGCGAGAAAAAAACGACATTTATTGACCAGAGCACAGAACAACAGATGAGGCTGATCATCGAGCTGATCGACTTTCAGCTGAAAAACATCGACAGCGCATCTAGCGAACAACAAAGCAGTGCGTCACTACTGATCCGCCTTGAAGACCAGGCTACGCTGAAACTGGAAGCACAGGGCACGCTACTGGCAGAAAAGCCCGATATTAAAGGCAGCGGCAGTATTTCAGCACTGGACCTGAGAGGTTTTTCCCCCATTGTTCGCAAGCAGCTGGGACAGAGCATTCGCAGCGGTCAACTGGATGCAGAGCTGGATATAAATGTGAAACAGGGCCATGCCGATAGCCTGCTGGATTTGAAGCTACATCATTTCGTTTTACGCACACTGAATGAAGAAGAGGCAGCAAAACTTGATAAGAATTTAGGTTTTCCGCTAAACACCTCACTCAACCTGCTACGGGATAAAGACAATAAAATCCATCTGAGCATCCCGATCACACAGGACGTGAACAATCTGGATGTCGATATCAAACCGGTGGCATAGAGCAGGCGGCGCAGCGACAGCAAAAGCCAGAACAGCCCGCTCAGCGGCAACAGGATCCAGGCGAGGACTCCGCCCTCGTACCACGTGCGATGAATCCAGCTGTATGC
>JBFFND010000285.1:0-3843 GCA_041563375.1 Gammaproteobacteria bacterium
ACCAGAACACGCTGCCGACAAGCAGTGCCGGCGAAAAGATCAGGGCGGAACTGCGGCAGGCCCTGCAGGAGAAGAGCGTCGACATGGTGACCTTTACCAGTTCGTCGACGGTGAAGAACTTTGCCCGCCTCCTGGACCTCGATACATCGGCTGCGGCGGAAAATATCCTGGCCGGGGTCAGTGTCGCCGCCATCGGCCCGATAACGGCCGCCACCGCGGAAAATGCCGGCCTGCACGTCGACGTCCAGCCGGAGGAATACACGATCCCCGGCCTGGTGGAAAGCATTGTGATGTAGAAGAGTCGTTCGTCGTTAGTCCTTCGTCTTTAGTCGATTTCTCGTTCCCATGCTCCTGCGTGGGAACGAGTGCAACTTCTAGGGATAGTCAAAACTTACCTTCATGACATTCTTAATTGTGCTATTTCGCCTTTCTGGCGACTGAGTTCTTTGTCAACAGCGACAAAGAAGTCAGCAAGAAAACGCCGTTCCCGGTCACTTGCCCGCAAAATGCGCGGGTACCCGAAAATGCTATGAAACGGTATTTTGCTTTGGATAAGTTTATTGATTGAATTGTTTTCGTTGCCGGGCCGTGCTGGAGTGCCGTCCAGGCACATCAGCACTCAAAATCACATCCCTGTGATTTTGCCCCTGCGTAGAAAGCATTTTCGGCAAGAGACAGGGAAATTTGACACAACCATCAGTTTAATAAGTAATTTGACCGTTCAGTATGGAGCTGTTTCCCCTTCGCACAAGCTGATGAGCGAGTGATTTTTGGGGAGGCTCTATTCCGATCGTCCTGTCCTTCAGCCTTCGGCTCAAGCAGAGCTTGTTTTCTCGTTCCCACGCAGGAGCATGAGAACCAGTCAATGTGAATCGTTTATAGTCGTTTGTCTTTAGTCTGACGAATGACCACCGACGAATGACTAACGACTCACAATGGTGACATCAGATTTATCAATATCCCCGCAAACTGCTATATTTAGAGAAGACTTCTTACCTTAATTGCCCGTGGAGGAATCCGGTGACTGATCGAGCCTATCGCACTCTTTTTGGTGCCAGTATCCTGCTGGCGCTGTATTTCGATCTGAGCCTGATGATGTACATTCTGATCGGGTTGCTGTTTGCTGAGGGCATCACCAATCAACGTGTGCCTATTCTGGTGAGCGGTATGCGTAACCGCATCGGTCCGGGTGAGTTCCATTATGTCAATCACGATATGGCCATTGACTCTCGCTTTGATATTGATGCCGAGCGGGTATGGCGATTAACGGTGGGGTTCTTTCTGCTGGTCAGCTATAGCCTGATCGAGGCCCTCTGGTGGTTCCCCTGGTTTATGGGCTTTGCCATTTTTGGTGCTGGATTAAGCGGTATCTGCCCGGTTCTCATGGCCATTCGGTGGATAGGGTTTAAATGACAGAACCCGCTCAACAGGCACGCAAGCAATCATACAGCACATCTCTACCCGCCAAACTCACCGGTATTGTGTTCTGGGGCATGGTACTGATGGGCATACTGGTGGCCGCTTACCTGCTGAACGAGCGGGAGCAGCGCCTGCATAGTGCCTATAACAGTGCGGTCAGTTTTGTTGAGTTTGAACTGGAACGTACCTACCGGGTACTGGCGCCCCATCTTCAGGATGAAGACTATGTGCGTCAGCAACTGACCGCCATGTATGATGATATCAGTGAAGACCTGCCGGTGCGTGGCCTGCATCTCAACTTTGCCGGGCAGGAATACCGGCTGGGTGGTGATACCCAGGGCCAGGTCGCGGTAGGCGGGATGTTTTCACTGCCTGAAAACCATAATGCCGAGCATAAGGTGGTGCATTTCGATCTGTACCTGCAGGATCTGGACGAGATGATCATGGATGCCAGAAAGAACATGCTGCTGGTGATCGGTGTGCTGGTGTTCAGCTTTGGCATGATTCTGCAGCAGATTCTGCAGCGGGTGCTGTCACGGCCCATCCTCGCTATGGTGGCGTCGGTGCGGCAATTTGCCGAGGGCGACCTGTCAGCGCGCTTCAATGAAAAGCGCAATGACGAGCTGGGTTACCTGGCCAAATTTATCAATCAGGCACTGGACTCGATTCTGCTGCAACAGCAGGAGCTGGAGCAGTCCCGCAAGGCGCTGATCAAGGAAAAAATACAGGCGGAAATCACCCTGCACTCGATTATGGACGGGGTGATAACCACCGATGCCAGGGGGCTGATTGTGTACCTTAACCCGGTGGCAGAGCGCATGCTGGGGCTGGAGGCCCGCCGCGCAGTGGATTTGCCGTTGCAGGAGGTGATTCACCTGGTGCATGAAGACACGGGCGAGGACATTGCGTCGCCTACGGTCGCCTGCCTGGCGAATCGCCAGGTGGAAGTGCTGGAAAATCATGCCGCGCTGGTGCGGGGCGATGGCAAGGTGGTTCCCATAGAGGCCACCACCGCGCCCATGCGCAATGACGAGGGTGAAATTATTGGTGCGGTGATGGTGTTCCAGGATGTCAGCCAGCAGCGCCGCATGAGTCGACAGTTATCCTACCAGGCCAGTCATGACATGCTCACCGGCCTGTATAACCGGCGCATGTTTGAGGAGCAGGTGGAAGCGGTATTGCTTAATGTGCTCAGCGAAGATCGTCACCATGCCATGTGCTATGTGGACCTGGACCAGTTCAAAATCGTCAATGACACCTGTGGCCATATTGCTGGCGATGAGCTGCTGCGCCAGCTGGCGGAACTGTTTAAAAGCTGTATCCGTGAAGGCGACATACTGGCGCGCCTGGGGGGTGACGAATTCGGCCTGCTGCTGGAAAACTGTGAGCTGAAGAAAGCGGCGCAGGTGGCCGAAAAGCTGCGGCAGGCGGTAAAAAACTACCGCTTTGTGTGGCAGGACCATACCTTCGAAATAGGCGCCAGCATCGGTGTGGCGGGCATACATGCGGATAATACCGATCTGGCGAGTATTCTGGCGGCGGCGGATATGGCCTGTTATGCGGCAAAAGACATGGGACGCAACCGGGTGCACATTTATGAGCCCTCGGATGCGGTATTATCCGAGCGGCACGGGCAAATGCACTGGGCCGGGCGCATCACCCGCGCACTGGACGAAGGACGCTTTATGCTGTTCCAGCAGCCGGTGGTGGCACTGGACAGTCAGGCCGAAGCCGTTAAGGCCAGCCACTGCGAGGTGCTGATCCGCATGAAAGACAATGACGGCATTATCAGCCCGGATTCATTTATACCCGCTGCCGAACGTTATAACCTGATGCCGGCCATTGATCGTTGGGTGGTGGCACAGGTGTTCCAGATGCAGGCGGCCAGTGATGACAGCCAGGTGGTGGCGATTAACCTGTCGGGTACCTCGCTGGCTGATGAAGGCCTGTTGCGTTATGTGCTTGAGGCCGCAGAAAAGTACCAGGTGGACCTGAACCGGGTGTGTTTCGAGATTACCGAAACTGCGGCGATCGGTAATCTGCACAAGGCGACACAGTTTATAAAGGAGCTCAAGGCACGGGGCTGCCGCTTCTCGCTGGACGACTTTGGTAGCGGTCTGAGCTCATTCAGTTACCTGAAAAACCTGCCCGTGGATTATATAAAAATCGATGGCTCGTTTGTGGTGGACATGCTCAACGACCCGGTTGATCGTGCCATGGTGAAGGCGATTGTGAGTGTCGGGCATATTATGGGGATACAGGTTATCGCCGAATGGGTGGAAAACCAGGAAACCCTGGCTGCTCAACCATCAGACGCCCCCAACTCGGGGCCACCACTTGCCAGACCGGTTTCAACCCCAACGCCCTGGCCAACTATCGCGCCACTTGCCGATATCGCCCCTATCCCCACGCTGCGGCCAGGCT
>JBFFND010000286.1:0-3830 GCA_041563375.1 Gammaproteobacteria bacterium
ACCCCGAGGTGGTACAGGACCATCCGGGCAGTTGCCCGAAATGCGGCATGGCACTGGAAGCCACCGGCATGCCGGTAACCAGCAAAACCGAGTACACCTGCCCGATGCATCCGGAAGTGGTGCAGGACCACCCCGGCAGCTGCCCGAAATGCGGCATGGCGCTGGAACCACGCACCGTCAGCGTCGAGGAAGACACCAGCGAACTGGATGATATGAGCCGGCGCTTCTGGGTCGGCACGGTGTTTGCCCTGCCAGTCTTTATTATCGCCATGCTGGTGGATATGGCCCCCGATCTCATGCCCGCCTCCATCTCGTTGCACAGCGTGCAATGGTTGCAGTGCCTGCTCGCCACGCCGGTGGTGTTATGGGCGGGCTGGCCGTTTTTCCTGCGCGCGGTGCAGTCGCTGAAAACTGGCAATCTGAATATGTTTACCCTGATCGGCCTGGGGGTAAGCGTCGCCTACAGCTACAGCCTGGTGGCACTGTTACTGCCGGGGCTGTTTCCACCGGCAATGCGCCACGCCGATGGCACGGTCGCGGTGTACTTTGAAGCCGCGGCGGTGATTACCGTGCTGGTATTGCTGGGCCAGGTGCTGGAACTGCGTGCACGCAGTCGCACCAATGCGGCAATACGCCTGTTGCTTGAACTGGCACCGAACACCGCGCGCATCCGCCACGACGATGGCAGCGAAGAAGATGTTCCGCTGGAACAGGTAAAAGCCGGCGATATCCTGCGGGTGCGACCCGGTGACAAGGTGCCGGTGGATGGTGTGGTCACCGATGGCAGCAGCCGGGTGGATGAATCCATGGTGACCGGTGAACCGGTACCGGTGAGCAAGCAGCCTGGCGACAAACTGATTGGCGCCACGGTGAATGACACCGGCAGCCTGCTGATGCGTGCCGAAAAAGTGGGATCGGATACCCTGCTGGCGCAGATCGTCAATATGGTGGCCGAGGCACAGCGCTCCCGTGCACCGATCCAGAAACTGGCAGACCAGGTCGCCGCCTATTTTGTGCCGGCGGTGGTGGCCGTGGCGATAATGGCCTTTGCCGCCTGGTTAGTGTGGGGGCCGGAACCCCGCCTCACCTATGCACTGGTGAATGCGGTGGCGGTGCTGATTATCGCCTGCCCCTGCGCACTGGGGCTGGCCACACCCATCTCGATTATGGTGGGTACCGGTCGCGGCGCCGGTGCCGGCGTACTGATTAAAAACGCCGAAGCACTGGAAGTGATGGAAAAGGTCGACACCCTGGTGGTGGATAAAACCGGCACACTCACCGAAGGCCATCCACGGCTGGTGGGGGTGCATACCTTACCCGAGGTGGATGAGTCGCATCTACTGCAACAGGCAGCCAGCCTGGAACAGGCCTCGGAACACCCACTGGCACAGGCGATTGTCGACGGCGCAAAAGACAGGGATCTGCTGCTACAGGATGTGCAGAACTTCAACTCGCATACCGGCACTGGTGTGAGCGGTGAAGTCAATGGCCAGTCGCTGGCACTGGGCAACAAGGCACTGATGCTTCAGCAGGGCATCGATGAACAAACACTCGATGAACAATTACAAACACTGCAGGTCGATGCACTCAGGGAAAAAGGCCAGACAGTGATGCTACTGGCAATCAACCAGCAACTGGCAGGGGTGCTCGGCGTGGCCGACCCGATTAAAGCCAGCACCCCGCAGGCCATCGCCGAGCTGCATGACGAAGACGTAGAAGTGGTCATGCTCACCGGCGATAACCAGGCCACGGCACAGGCGGTAGCCGCACAACTCAATATCGACCGGGTCGAAGCCGAGGTGCTACCCGAACAGAAAGCCGCGATCGTTAAACAGTTACAGCAGATGGGCAAGATCGTCGCCATGGCCGGTGATGGCATCAACGATGCCCCGGCACTGGCACAGGCCCATGTGGGCATCGCCATGGGTACCGGCACCGATGTGGCAATGGAAAGCGCCGGCATCACCCTGGTAAAGGGCGACCTGCGCGGCATCGTGCGCGCGCGCAAACTGAGCCGCGCCACCATGCGCAATATCCGGCAGAATTTATTCTTTGCCTTTATCTATAACTCCGCCGGCGTACCCATCGCCGCCGGTGTGCTCTACCCGTTTTTCGGCTTGCTGTTATCACCGATGATTGCTGCCGCGGCGATGAGCTTCAGCTCGGTCTCGGTCATCGCCAATGCACTGCGCTTGCGCAGCATAAAACTGTAATGCTCTTACATAACAGGAGGAGCTTATGATGTTTGATAATGGCGGGTTCTGGTTCGGAGGTCATATGTGGTGGCTGTGGTTATTGCTCATCGTAATTGTGGTGGTACTGGTAAAAGCATTAACCGGGACGACAGGCAATACGCCGCCAACTACTGAAAGCGCATTAAGCATACTGAAAAAACGCTATGCACGGGGCGAGATAGACGAGGAAGAATACCAGCGTATGCGTAAGCAACTGGAGGAATAATGATTGCTGACTGCCGAACAGTTGTCCGCCGCATGTCCATGCTAACGCTACAGGCTAACAGAAGGTTAAATAATAACTTAATGGCGAATAGATTGCTGATAGGATTGGTTAAATAATTATAAAAGCGATGTAATACGCGACATGTCGCAATGTAAGGTAAATTGCGACATGTCGTCTATATCACTGTTATGTTCAAAAGGATAAAATAATGGAAGATATGATCATAGAAACAATAGTTATAGCTGCATTGCTGCTATTTCCATTTTGGAAAATATATGCTCGAGCAGGATTAAACCCCTATTTAAGTCTTACACTTTTAACACCTGGCCTTGGCTTCTTTATCGCTTCAATAATATTAGCAGTGTCAAAGTGGCAAATTAACCAAGAAAATACAGGGAGCTAATTATGGGCATAAGTATATGGCAACTAATTATTATTATCGGCATTATCGCAATACCCATACTAATATTTTCTCCCATTTTGAAAAAAGCTGGTTTTTCTAGGTGGTGGTCTATTTGCGTTTTAATACCAATAGTAAACCTATTATTAATTTGGGTTTTTGCTTTTATAGAATGGCCTGCTGAAAAAAGAACATAACAAGACGGTAAAGCACTCGCAAACAACGCGCTTGGACCGCCTAAACTGCGGCGGCCACTTACCTGAGCGTTAGCCAGATGGAGATCATGACTACACGAAATGAACATTGGAATGTGATCTTCTCGACCAAAGCCGATTCCGAACTTGGCTGGCACGAGAAAGATATCTCGCAGACGCTGAAGTTTCTGGAGCAAATCCCGCAGACCAGGTCCGCTACGATTTTCCTGCCCGGAGCAGGAACTTCCGCACTTGTCGATGAGCTTCTGGCAAAAGGGAATCAACTGATCCTGAATGACATCAGCGATGAAGCCCTAAATAAGCTTAGAGAACGTATAGGCACAAACAGGAATTTGACGTGGCTGCATTGGGATATTTCCAAACCACTACCTGAAGGCATTCCCCTGGCAGATATCTGGATTGATCGTGCTGTGCTTCACTTCCTGCTTGAAGAGGCAGACATCCAGGGATACTTCGCGAACTTACAGTCTGCAATAAAACCAGGGGGATACGCATTGCTGGCAGAGTTCTCGACTACAGGAGCTAAAAAATGCGCAGGTCTTGAACTTCATAACTACTCCATCGAGGAAATGACAAGGCGCATGGGCACAGGCTTTGAACTCATCAAGAACGAAGACTATACATACATCAACCCTGCCGGCGAACCCCGCCCCTATATTTACGGGCTTTACCGAAAGCATAATGACTAACAATGCACTGCAGCAGCGAAAACTCCGCTGCACACCATTGCCGCAGGTGAGCCTGGTCGTTATGCG
>JBFFND010000287.1:0-3822 GCA_041563375.1 Gammaproteobacteria bacterium
GAAGCCATCGAACGAAACCGTCAGGTCTTCTATGGCGAGTGCAAAATCTGTATTGCTCATAATAATCTCTCCTGATACTTCGGCTATTCGCCGGTGACGTCTGCTTTAACCAGGCGTTTTTTATCCAGCATGGATCTGGCTGCACTGACGCACTGCATGTTTTTAATGCATTTCACCAGCTTGCTACCGTGTTTTTCCCAGATACCTGCCAGACCATTGGGGAAATACATCACCACGCCAATAAACAGCGCACCCATTAAATACAGCCATAGCTCGGGGAAGGTTTCTGAAAATATGGTTTTACCGAAGTTAACCAGCAGCGTGCCGTAGACCACGCCGATCAGTGACATACGTCCGCCCACTGCAGCAAAGATCACCATTTCGATTGAAGGCACTATGCCGACGAAGGATGGCGACATAAAACCAACCTGCAGGGTGAACATGGCACCGCCGATAGCTGAAATCATTGCCGATATACAGAACACAAAGATCTTGAAATTCGATACATCGTAACCGGAGAAGCGCACCCGGTCTTCCTTGTCCTTCATCGCCAGCAACAGTCGACCGAACTTGCTGGTAAGAATAAAACGACTGAGAAGTATTACGCCAAACAACAGGAAGGCATTAATAAAATACAGAATATACTTTGATGAATCTTCACGTATATCCCAGCCATGCAGTGTTTTCAGGTCGGTTATACCGTTGATACCACCGGTGTAACCCTGCTGGCCTACAATCAGTACCGTCAGGATCAGCGCAATAATCTGCGTGATAATCGCAAAGTACACCCCGCCCACACGGCGCTTGAACATCGAGTAACCGATAATGAAGGCAAAGATCGATGGCACCAGCAATACCGCAGCCACGGTAAAGCCGAAACTGTTGAACGGTTCCCAGAACCAGGGCAACTGGGTGAGCTGGTTCCAGTCCATAAAGTCAGGAATACCCGGTGTAGACTGGATCTTGGTTGATTCCGGATCGGATGCTTCCAGCTTAAGGAACATCGCCATGCAATATCCGCCCAGGCCGAAGAACACACCCTGGCCGAGACTGAGAATGCCGCCGTAGCCCCACAGCAATACCAGGCTCACTGCTGCAAAAGCATAGGTCAAATACTTGCCCACCAGATTCAGTCGGAACAGATCCAGCACCAGTGGCAATATCAGGAATATCAGCGCGGCCAGAATCGCAAAACCAATGGCTCCGTTTTTTCCGCCGAGTAATCTGTCGTATACAAAACTCATAACTGTCTCCTGAATATTCTACTTACGCACTTTTGAGGCAAACAGGCCCTCTGGGCGCAGCATCAAAAAGATTACGATTGTCAGCAAGGTAATGACTTTCGCCATTGAACCACTCATAAAGAATTCGAGAATGGATTGTGCCTGCGCGATAGAAAATGCCGAGGCGATTGTTCCAAACAGGCTGGCCGCACCACCAAAAACAACTACCATGAATGTATCAACGATATACAGTGAACCGGTTGTTGGCCCTGTTGATGCAATGGTCGTAAATGCAGCGCCCGCGATGCCGGCAATACCACAGCCCAGCGCAAACGTCATGCGGTCAACTTTTTTGGTATTGATACCCACCGCACCACTCATCACGCGATTCTGCGTTGTGGCGCGCACACGTAGACCCCAGCTGGATCTAAACATTAGATAGTAAACGCCGAGTGTAACAACGGCTGTCAGCCCCAGTACGAACATGCCATTGATTGGTATATCAATCATATCTGTTGGCTGATAGGAACCCATTAACCAGTCAGGTAGTGTTGGGCTTACTTCTCGTGCACCAAAGATTGAACGGAAACTTTGCTGCATTATTAAACTTAAACCCCAGGTCGCCAGTAGCGTATCCAGTGGTCTTTTATATAAGTGCCTTATTAAGGCAAATTCAGCGAGATACCCTAGAATTCCTGCAATAACGAACGACAGGATAATCGCAAATATGAAATAGTATTCAATGAATCCCGGGAAATACTTTTCACTTAAAACTGAGAGCAAATAGGTTGTATATGCACCTACCGCCATAAATTCACCATGGGCCATGTTAATAACGCCCATCTGTCCAAATATAATCGCCAGACCCAGTGCCATAAGTAAAAGCACACTAAACAGACTGAAACCAGCGAAGCCCTGCATCGCAAAAATTGATAGTAATTCTTGTGCTGTATACTCACCCATGACAACTACTCCGAAATATTACTTACAAACTCAAATTTATTAATCGAAGATTACTTGAGTTCAACCAGGCTGGCTGATGGCCAGCCTGGCTGATTAAAGTAACCGCCTATGCTTATTGATAACCCTCTGGGAATGGGTTTGGCTCAATCAGCTCGGATGTGTATACAACGGTTGCCTGACCATCTTTATTCCATTTGGCCACACGTGCTTTGCTCCACAGGTGATGGTTTTTATGTAACTTCACATAACCTTCTGGTGCAGTTGTCAGCTCGATATCGCCTTTTTCAGACTCAGCCACAACTTTATCGACATCAAAAGAACCTGCTCTTTCAACAGCCGCTTTCCATAACCATGGGCCCAGGTAAGCAGCCTGGGTTACATCACCAATTACACTGTCTTCACCGTGCATTTCCTTAAAGGCTTTAACGAATTTCTTGTTGTTTTCGTTATCCTGGCTCTGGAAGTACTTCATGATTGAGTAAAAACCTTCCAGGTTCTCACCACCAATACCCAGAACTTCATCTTCAGTTACTGAAATTGTTAACAGAGTTTGTTTGTCAGCAGTGATACCGGCGGCTTTAAGCTGCTTGAACCATGCAACGTTACTACCACCTACAACAGCAGCGTAAATTACATCAGGCTTCTTCAAACGGATCTTGTTGATCGTAGAACCGAACTGAGTGTTACCCAGTGGCTTGTATTCCTCACCAACAACTTTACCGCCAAGATGATCTTCGATGTGTTTACGCGCGATCTTCATTGAGGTACGAGGCCAGATGTAGTCAGAACCAATCAGGTAGAAAGTCTTTGCGCCTTTCTCTTTAGCTACCCAGTCAAGACCTGCAAGGATCTGCTGTGTAGCTTCCTGTCCTGTATAGATAACGTTATGAGACTGTTCTAATCCTTCATAAAAAGTCGGGTAGTAGAGCAGACCATTTTCTTTCTCGAAAACTGGCAGTGCTGCTTTACGTGATGCTGAAGTCCAGCAACCAAATACCGCAGCCACTTTATCCTTTACCAGCAACTTACGTGATTTTTCCGCGAAGGTTGGCCAGTCACTGGCGCCGTCTTCCTGGATGATTTTAATCTGTCTACCCAGAATACCGCCCATCTCATTAATCTGCTTGATGGCCAGCTTTTCGGCTTCCTGCGCACCGGTTTCACTGATCGCCATAGTACCTGTGAGCGAGTGCAGAATACCGACCGTTACCGTATCGTCCGTAACTGCCAGACCGGTATCGTTAACGCCCGCCGAGGCAATACTGATATTGCTTGCCAGGGTAATCCCCAGTGCGGCCCCTATGACTTTTCGCCAGCTTGATATTGCAAACTTAGATTTCATTTATAAACCCTCAAATGTGTTAAGAAACTTTTTGCTGCATGATCTTCCGTTAAATACCAATTCATATATAACGGAACCCTGTCATGACCAATGCAACCAGTATGCCAAGCGCCTTTTTTTGTTAACACATAACAGATATTGCTCGAAATATCATAGGCTTACTAACGATTACCAAGTCCTTTTTTATCTGCATAGTTACAGCGGCTCTTGCTTTATCAATATCAGATTATTTTTTATCCCTGATATGCGCACACATTTGTTGCGCGCATAATTTCTTATGCTCTATATCAGTGC
>JBFFND010000288.1:0-3814 GCA_041563375.1 Gammaproteobacteria bacterium
CATTTTATCTGTGACCGCGTTATTTACTGTGGCTGCAATATTTGCCAGAAGCACTTTACTGGCAGTCCTGGCTACATTGATGTTGTCTGCCAGTATCGGTGCAAAAACCGGTTACTTTCATGCGAGTTACTTTTTACTAATTCAAGAACCGATTATTACAGTTATTTTATTTAGTTTGTTGGCAATTGGCCTTTATCAATTGTCTAAGAAACTTTCAGCTGAATATGAAAGGATTGCACTAGCTTCGGCAAGAGCAAGTGTATTCCTTGTCAATTTCGGATTTTGGGTGGGCTCTCTTTGGGGTGAGCGTTCCGATTCAAGAGAAGTCCTTATTTCAGATAGCGTTTTTGCTGCGCTATGGGCTTTAGCATTATTGCTAACTGCCATATGGTCATGGCGGCGCAACCGCAGGTGGGTTTTAAACACTGTTGCAACTTTTGCCGGCATTCATTTTTATACGCAATGGTTTGAACATTTAGGGGCTTCTCCTGAAACCGTGCTTGTCGCTGGTTTACTTGCTCTGGCATTTGCAGTGGGGCTACGGCGTGTTAATTCAAAAATGAAAGACAATGCCTAACAATCACATCCATTCGGCCATCAATAAGCGGCGCAGGCTCCCCGCTTCGCTTATTACTGCCAGCGCTGTGATGACCTATGCATTTCTGAATCAGCGTTATGAGTGAAATTCTTCCTGTTGCATTCGGGATTTACCCAGTACTCCTGTCCACAATCACACTGATATGGCTGCTCCGCCTTCAGCACCGCGGCTGGCCGAACTGGGCAGTGTGGGTATTGGCTTGCGGTAGCATCATTGCCTTCGCTTTTATGACGGGGCCCTGGGTCTTCACGAGTTATTACTTGCGCTACGTTTTTTTATTGCTGTTCGCCTTAACTGTCGTGTTCTCCTATTTTCGACTCAAGCGCAGTCGTCCTCATTCTCTAACACGCGATGAGCGAATCTCTATTGCTTCTGTAGTGATTTTCCTTCTTTTTGCGGCGCTGAATTCCCTGGCCATTGTGTCGTATTATCCCCCCGGGAAAACGTTTCAGGTAACATTTCCACTCAGATCAGGCACCTATTACGTACTACAGGGCGGCGCCAGTATAGTTACCAACCCTTTTCACGCGCTGGCCGGTAACAAGCTGGCCATAGACATTGTTAAGCTCAACTCGCTCGGCAATCAGGCAACCGGTTTAGCCCCTCGAGTATTGAGCGCCTACCAGATCTTTGGCGAGAAACTCTATAGCCCTTGCCAGGGCAATATTTTAGAGGTACGCGACAGTTTGCCGGACAACCCTCCCGGAAACCCCAATACAAAGCATCCGGAAGGTAATTACATCGTGCTACAGTGTCATATGGGGGATATATTAATGGCTCACCTGAGACGAGGCAGCATTAAGGCGGTACCGGGGGACTCCGTGAGCACAGGACAGCCTTTGGCTGAAATCGGCAATTCAGGTAACACCCTTGAGCCACACCTGCATATTGAGGCAACGAAAGACGGCAAACCGATAAGGCTTAGTTTTAATGGGCTCTCGTTGTCGATTAATAGCCTTATAACGAGAAAATGATAGATGCATATCAAGTCATCAACGCAGACTGCAAAATGCGCCTCCCCCTTGTCGTGTCACTTTTACTAGGACTATGCCGAACATTATTCGTATTCGAACCAACTAATATGAAAATTGCTTATCGAGCTAAAGATATTATGGAAGCCGAAATCATAAAAGGCATGTTAATCGCCAATGGAATTCAGGCATATTCAAGTGGTTTCTATTTGCAAGGGGCAATTGGAGACCTGGCGTCGACAGATTTTTCCAAAGTTCATGTTCATGACGATGACTATGTAAGGGCAAGGAAGCTAGTAAAAGAATATGAGAGTCAGCTCTCTGATCAGGATGCATCACAGGTTAGGATTGATAGCTCAAACTTATCCCCTGCACAAAAACTTATAATTTCAATTGCTATTGCAATTGCCATTTCAATCTTTATCTATTGGCCTGGTATATAAGATGAAGTCGTTACCACTTAAAAACACAATCCCTTACCGCCTGCCATCGTGATAGGGCTATAATCAGGCCACTGAATCTACCCCCAGCCCACTGAAATATGCCTGTTGATTTAAAAGCGCTTTACCCTAAACTGATCCAGCTGATGCTGGATGCAGTGTTCGTGGTCGATCGTGACAACCAGATCATCTTTGTGAGTGATGCCTGTGAGGCACTGCTTGGTTACCGTGCCGACGAGCTGGTCGGCACCCCAATTACCGACTATATGCATCCTGACGATCTGGCTGAAACCCGTGCTTCCATTGCCCGGGTTATGAGTGGCGAGTCCCACCACGATTACCGTAACCGTTACATCCACAAGGATGGTTCTATCGTACATATTCTATGGTCGGCTCGCTGGTCCGATGAGGACGGCGTGCGGATTGGCGTGGCGCGGGATATAACCGCCCTGCGCCAGGCCGAGGAACAATTACGTTTTCTAGCCCACCACGATCCGCTGACAGGGCTGACCAACCGCTCGCTGTTCAACGATCGACTCGACCTGGCGCTGCGTACAGCCCATCGCCACCAGGGCTCGCTGGCTGTGCTGTTTCTTGATATCAATGATTTCAAGTCTATCAATGACACCTATGGTCATGCGGTTGGCGATCGTGTGCTCTGTGCATTCGCACGACGGCTGGAAGCTTGCGTACGTGAGACGGACACAGTGGCCCGGCTGGGCGGTGATGAATTCATTATACTGCTGACGGACATCCAGTCGGCAGATGCTGTGTCCAGTAAGGTAGAGCAGATCAGCGCGGTGATGGCCGAGCCATTAGGTGCTGAATTTGACGGTATCGGAACATCAGGCTGCAGTATCGGCATGGCCTGTTACCCCGCAGACGGCACGGATGCCACAACCCTGCTAAGCCACGCGGATAACGACATGTATCGGCTGAAAGGCCAGCGCTGATAAACAGACAGCTGAGATTTGCCGCCAGAAGCCCGGCTGTTTTATATTGCAGCTAAATTATGCGGCCTGGTAGCAGCGGTTATTTGTAGAACCGGGCGTATATTTGATAAGGTGAATGGTATCTTTATACATGGCACCCATGTCCCGCTACCAGCTGAGTTGTAACGAATACCGCCTGCTGCTTCAACCGGGTTTTCGATTTCCTTTCAGCTGCAACCTCACGGCAGAGGCTTTGCATGATGGGCTGGCACTTAACACACTCAACCAGGCTGATTTCACCAGGCCAACTGGCAAGGCTGAGTACGGCCCTGGTGGTGATAGCAGCGCTCTGCTGGGGACTCTCCGGTGGAATCGGCTCGATTCTTATGAACCAGGGCTGGCATGCATTTGTGATCGCATTCTACCGTGGGGCAATCGGGCTTTTATTCGTGCTGGCCTGGCTGTTGTTACGCCCTCGTGACAGTGGGCTGAACAGCCCCCGACTCTGGTTGTGCTCGGCCATCGCCGGCCTGGGCGTTGCCGGTAATTTCTCATTCTATTTCATCAGCATTGCGCAGGGCAGCATCGCGGTTGCAGCCACATTGATGTACTGCGCCCCCGTGTTCGTTTATCTTGTCTCCTTTGCACTCAAACTCGAAGCGGCCAGCCTGCTGAAGTGGCTGGCAATTGTGCTGGTAATGCTCGGCATCATATTGCTTACGGGCATTTATGACCTAAGCGCGAGCGCTGTCACCCCACTCGGCGTCATTGCTGGCCTGCTTGCCGCGCTGTCTTATGCACTGTTCATTTTCGGCTTCAAGTATGCAGCCCCACACGGCAGCCCGCAGGCGATTCTGCTGATCGCATTCGCGG
>JBFFND010000289.1:0-3810 GCA_041563375.1 Gammaproteobacteria bacterium
CTTGCCATCTGTGGAAAGCATCCTTTCACTGTCGCAGGATGGGTCACGCACCAACGGATTGCCCGCATCCGGTCCACTCACAACCTGGGCATGGCGTATCAATACCACCTTGCCACCCTGTGCCAGTGCTACCCAGAGTTGCTGGTCTGCACTCGCAGTCTGCGCGCTGACGAGCAGCAAACTCAGTATCAGGCCTTTGAGCAATACACAGCAGAATAAATGATTCATGCAGATACCCTTGTCGATGACGGCTGGCAGACTGGCCGATGTGATGAATGCTAACCACAAACCTCACACCAGCTTTCATTATAAAATAGCCCGCTAATACCTGCCGCGCAATTGTTCCATAACAAGGCCGCAATAAAAAACGGAGAGATGGCACCCGTCATTGCAGCGGGTTACCCATCTCTCCGTCGGTCTTGCCGTTTTGTGAATCGAGTTTATTTCAGATCAAAACGATCCAGTGTCATCACCTTGCTCCATGCGTTGACGAAGTCATTAACGAATTTCTCTTTGCCGTCATTGGCCGCGTAGACTTCAGCCACTGCACGCAGCTCCGAGCTGGAACCAATCGCCAGGTCAACCGGGGTTGCGGTCCACTTCACCTTGCCGCTGCTACGATCGCGTCCTTCGTAGATGCCTTCGTCTTTAGCTGACTTCACCCACTTGTTCGACATGTCGAGCAGGTTGACAAAGAAGTCATTGCTCAACTGTCCGGGCCTGTCGGTGAACACCCCATGGCTTGAACCACCGGCATTGGTGTTAAGCACTCGCATGCCACCAATCAGCACGGTCATTTCTGGCACGGTCAGGTCCAGCGTATCCGCCTTATCCACCATCATATCCGCCGGTGAACGCAGGCTGGCCTTGCTGTAGTAGTTACGGAAGGCATCCGCTTTGGGTTCCAGCACTGCAAACGAATCAACATCGGTCTGCGCCTGGCTGGCATCGGTGCGGCCCGGCTTGAATGGCACGGTTATTTTATAACCGGCATCTTTAGCCGCCTTTTCAATCGCCGCTGCACCGCCAAGCACAATTACATCCGCCAGCGAGACTTTCTTGCCACCGGACAGATCCTCGTTAAAGTCCTTCTGCACCGACTCCAGCTTGCTCAGCACTTTAGCCAGTGATTTGGGATCGTTCACTTGCCAGTCCTTCTGTGGTGCCAGGCGCAGCCGTGCACCATTGGCACCACCGCGCATATCCGTATCACGGAATGACGCTGCCGATGCCCAGGCAGTTTTCACCAGCTCGGACACGCTCAGGCCGGAATCGAGAATTTCCGACTTAAGCTTTGCCACATCCTTGTCACTGATCAGCTTGTGATCCACCTCGGGTACCGCGTCCTGCCAGATCATCACCTCGGCAGGCACTTCATCACCCACATAACGTGCTCGGGGCCCCATATCACGGTGCGTCAGTTTGAACCAGGCACGGGCAAAGGCCTCATTGAACGCATCTGCATCCTTCACAAAACGCTCGGCGATTTTGCGGTATGCCGGGTCTTCACGCAGCGACAGGTCGGTGGTGAGCATGGTGACCGGGTTCATCTTGCCCTTGATGTGCGCATCGGGCACCGCCTTGCGCATGGCTTCATCTTTGGGAATCCACTGCACCGCACCGGCCGGACTCTTGTCCTGCACCCATTCCTGCGCTAACAGGTTGGCCAGGAACGCCTGGCTCCATTGTGTTGGCGTGGGTGTCCACGCACCTTCCAGGCCACTGGTGACGGTATCTTCCGCGTTGCCTTTACCACAACGGTTAATCCAGCCCAGGCCCTGCTCGGACATATCGGTAGCGGCTGGCTCGGGGCCCACACATTTCTCCGGGCCATGCGCACCGTGGGTTTTGCCCAGGGTGTGACCACCGGCAATCAATGCAACGGTTTCTTCATCGTTCATCGCCATGCGGCCAAAGGTCTCACGGATATCGTGTGCCGCGGCTTTCGGGTCGTGACGCTTGCCCGCAGCCCCTTCGGGGTTTACATAAATCAGCCCCATCTGCACAGCCGCCAGCGGGTTTTCCAGCCCGCTTTTTTTGTCCTTGTAGCGCTTGTCATCGGCCATCCACACGGTTTCCGCACCCCAGTACACCAGGTCAGGTTCCCAGTCATCCGCACGGCCACCGGCAAACCCCAGTGTCCTGAAGCCGGAATTTTCCAGCGCCACATTACCCGCCAGAATCATCAGGTCGGCCCAGGACACACTGCGGCCGTATTTCTGTTTCACCGGCCACAGCAAGCGACGCGCCTTGTCCAGGTTGGCATTGTCAGGCCAGCTGTTCAGCGGCTCAAAACGCTGTTGGCCGCCATCTGCGCCACCCCGGCCATCCATGGTGCGGTAGGTACCGGCACTGTGCCAGGCCATACGGATAAATAACGGGCCATAGTTACCCCAGTCCGCCGGCCACCAGTCCTGCGAGGTGGTCATCAGCTTTTCGATATCTTTCTTCAGGGCTTTCTGGTCAACCTTGCTGAAGGCTTCAGCGTAATCGAAATCCTCACCGTAGGGATTGGACTCAGGTGAATGCTGGCGCAGCTGTTCCAGGTTGATCTTGTCCGGCCACCAGAACTGGTTGGACTTTGCATCGCCTGCGGCGAATGCAGACGTGGTTGGTGCGATGAGCGCGATCGACAGCATCGCCGACACCAGTGGTTTTCTTATTGGCATAATCATATTTCACCTTCTTTGGTTTGTTTATATTTATAATCCGTATCACTGGAAATCATTATCACTGCGCATTTGCTGAACAGTGACCTTGCCGTATTACGATTTCGCCAGAAAGTATTACCCTGAATATGCAATGTATAAAATGAATTATTTCTATCGGCATCATTGGAAATAACAATCAATAAGCACTGTGAAAAGCAACTGGGATGAAAACCCGCACAGACCATCAAAGCAAATGACGGCAGGCTTTACAGAAGGTCGGCGTTGATTAACACCGGTTTGAGAAATTAACTCATAGAAATTATAAGCTTAGGCCGTTAATCAGCTTCTGCTAATACAGATATGACTCGAGATAACAGCCCATCATGACTTAACAGCCATTTATAATTCAGTGATTGCCTTTATAGCATTCAAAACAATCTGCACCCGTGCCTGGTTGACTTCATCGGTTGGCATATGTCCGAATACTGCACTTGTGAAATTGTCATCATTTAATAGCTCAGCAAACCGCCTTGCCAGCTCCTGCTTTAATTCAGTACTGGCAAGTACCAGTTCATCTAGCATAGATGGCCGGCCATCCAGCACAGCCACAATATCCTCAATATCATGACTCAAAAGATAATCACCCCCGCCCCTGCCTTTAAATGCCTCAAGCTTGGTGATTAGAAAATACGGTGCAGACACAACCTGTATTGCATTGCCTGACGGTAATTTAACTATTTCCGAATTCTCTATGGCCTGCTCATACCACAGGTTACCAAAGCCCAGTATTGACGAATCCGTTGGCATTACATCCAGAGTAACATTGTCAGATACCCATCTACATAATGGCGCAGCCTCACGCATATCTTCTCTAAAATCTTTTGCACGTAACTTTTCAGAGAACTGGTAGTACTCTGCACGGGACACCACCTGCACAATGGCATCTACATCCTGCGTAAAACGTATGGCTGGTGCAGCCGGGTCGGTAATTAACAGGCCCGTTGCACAACCACCGACAAATACCATCTCGTCAGCCAGTTCACCTAACTCAGCGACTGCCAGTTCAAGTATTTTAAGATTTGGATTCCATTCTCTTGCCATAACGCCTCCTTAAGCATATTGCTCTAATCGTTTAATTAATTCCTTTTTGGCCATTTCA
>JBFFND010000290.1:0-3807 GCA_041563375.1 Gammaproteobacteria bacterium
AGCAGATTGCCGATCGCCTCAGTGAAGAAGATCTGTACCGTCACGATCATCGCCTGATTTTCCGCAGCATCGCGCGGCTCGAGGCGGCGGATAAGCCATTTGATGTGGTGACCCTGTCCGATGAGCTGAGCAAGACCAATGAACTGGACGCCGCCGGTGGGCTGGCGTACCTGGGGCAACTGGCCAAGGAGACCCCCAGTGCGGCGAATATTCGTGCCTATGCGGACATTGTGCGAGAGCGCTCGATTTTCCGCCAGCTGATTGAAGTGGGCACCGACATTGCCGGCAGCGCCTATAACCCGGAAGGGCGGGAGAGCAAGGAAATACTGGATGAGGCCGAGCGCCGGGTATTTACCATTGCCGAGCAGGGCAATCGCGGTGGCAAGGGCTTTCAGGGCATCAAGCAGCTGCTGACCAAAACCGTCGAGCAGATTGATTTTCTGTTCGAACAGGAAGGCACACTCACCGGGGTGACCACCGGGTTCAAGGACTTTGATGAACAGACCAGTGGCCTGCAGAAGGGTGACCTGGTGATTGTGGCGGGTCGCCCTTCCATGGGTAAAACCACCTTTTCGATGAATATGGCAGAAAATGCCGCCATTGCCCAGGGTGTGCCGGTAGCGGTGTTCAGTATGGAAATGCCGGCAGAATCACTGGCGATGCGTATGATTTCCTCGATGGGGCGTATCGACCAGCACCGCCTGCGTACCGGACAGCTGAATGAAGATGACTGGCCGCGCATTACGTCGGCGGTGTCACTGTTATCCGAAGCGAAAATTTTTGTTGATGATACACCGGCTCTGTCACCCACCGAGCTGCGCGCACGGGCACGGCGCTTAAAGCGTGAGCATGGCCTGGGGCTGATTGTGATCGACTATCTGCAGCTGATGCAGCTGGGCAGCGGCTCGGAAAACCGTGCCACCGAAATATCGGAAATTTCCCGTAGCCTGAAGGCACTGGCAAAAGAACTGGAAGTGCCGGTGATTGCCTTATCGCAGCTTAACCGGAGCCTGGAACAGCGCCCCAATAAACGCCCGGTGATGTCGGATCTGCGTGAGTCCGGTGCGATCGAGCAGGATGCCGACCTGATTGTGTTTATCTACCGTGATGAAGTCTATAACCCGGATAGCCCGGATAAGGGCACGGCGGAGATTATTGTGGGTAAACAGCGTAATGGCCCGATTGGCACCACCCGCCTGACTTTCCTCGGGCAGTTCACCAAGTTCGAGAATTTCAGTCCCGAAATGTATTCCTCGGAAGGCTTTGAGTAAGTGAGTCAGGAGATACCCTCCGAACGGCTGTTTAGCAGTAACCATCGAGCGGCCAGGTTACACATCGACCTGGATGCGCTGCGACATAATTTCGCGCGAGTGAAGGCGCTATCTGCGGGGCGCAGCATTATGCCAGTGATCAAGGCCAATGCCTATGGCCACGGTGTGCAACAGGTTGCTGGCGCGCTGCATGGGGCGGATGGCTTTGCGGTGGCCCAGCTGGATGAAGCCATTGCCTTACGCCGGCAGGGCATTCGTCAGCCGATCACGCTGTTTCACGGCTTTGCCGATATTCAGCAATTACAGGCCTGTGCCGAGCATCAATTCAGGCCGGCAATCAGCCAGAGCTGGCAGATTGATCTGCTCGCTAGCAGCGATTTACCCCGGGCGATACAACCCTGGCTCAAAGTCGATACCGGCATGGGGCGTCTGGGCCTGCCTTTTGCCGAGGTCAGTGCCCAGTGGGCGCGGCTTAATCAGCTACCACAGGTGCAATCAGTGGGACTGATGATGCATTTCGCCAATGCAGACCAGCCCGAGGATGCATTGAACCGGCAACAGGTCGAGCGCTTTGACTCACTGGCCAGCCAGCTGGGCGCTGAAACCAGTGTCTCCAATTCTGCCGCACTGCTGGCCGGGCTATATCCCTCTGAACACTGGCTACGTCCCGGGATTATGCTGTATGGCGCCTCGCCGTTACTGGATCAGTCTGCAGAATCACTGGGGCTGCGGGCGGTAATGAGTTTCCAGGCACAGCTGATTGCTGTTAATCGGCTGCCCGCAGGCGCGACGGTTGGTTATGGTGCTGAGTGGCGCTGCCCCGAGGCAATGCCCGTGGGCATAGTCAATGCCGGTTACGGCGATGGCTATCCTCGAATGGCGCCCAGTGGCACACCGGTGATTATCAATGGCCAGTTAAGCCAGCTGGTGGGGCGGGTGTCGATGGACTCTCTGGCGGTTGATCTGCGTGGTATAGATGCGCAGTGTGGTGATGCAGTTGAACTATGGGGTCAGCAGCTGTCAGTGGATGAGGTAGCCAGTCGCGTGGGTACCATTTCCTATGAATTATTATGTAATGCGGGCCGGGGTCTGAGCGCATAAACGGATCGTTTGTCAGTCAAAAGACTAACAGACTAAAGACTAAAGACTAAAGACTACTGATACTGCCAGTGCAGACGATTTATTCTATAATGGCATTCAATAAAAGCAGTTCAGCAGCGACATTAACGCAAACAACTGAAACGAATAATAATTCAATGCCAGTGGAGGCAATATGATTAAGGGCTTTTCTCTTGCTTTAATTTTTCTAACAGGTGCGCTATTGAGTGCGTGTGGTGGTGGCTCTGCCATGTACCGCGGTAACGTACAGCACACGGGTGTGAGCGGCGAGTCGGCACCGACAACCATGAAACGACTGGTGTGGAAATATTCAGCACCGGATAAATCCTATTCATCGCCCATTGTCGCTGACGGCACGGTCTACCTGGGCACCAATAATGGCACCGTATATGCGCTGGATCTGGAAGACGGTCATGTGAAATGGTCATTTGAAACCCAGGCCAATGTCGAAGCACCGGTTGCAGTGGTTGGCGGCACACTGTATATCGCCAGCTGGGACGGTTACCTGTATGCGGTAGATACCTCAACCCATCAGGAGAAATGGAAGTTCCGCACCGGTGGCAAGCTGTATACAGCACCCATGGTTGATAATGGTGTGGTGTATTTCGGTGGACAGGACAAGCACCTGTATGCAGTGGATACGAAAACGGGCGCAGAGAAATGGCGCTTCAATGCCGGTGGCATTATATACAGCACACCGGCGCTCAGCAGTGCCATGCTGTTTGTAGGTACTCTGGATGGTTATGTGCGTGCGGTGAACAAAAAGACTGGTCAGGGTCAGTGGCGATATGAAGTGCGTCATCCGGTGTATTCTTCCGCCAGTATCTATGATGATCACATTTATATCGGCGCAGATGACAAGTATATCCACGTGATCAATATCAACACCGGACAGTTGCGCTGGAAAAAGAAAACCGCGGGTAAGGTGTTCTCATCGCCAGCGGTCTATGACGGTGTGGTTTACTTTGGCAGTAGCGATAATTACATCTATGCCTATGATGCAAAACAGAGTGGTCGCATCTGGGAATACCAGACAGATGGCCCGGTTTTCTCCTCACCGGTGATTGCTTCGGATAGTGTGTTTATTGCCAGTACCGATGGCAATCTGTATGCCATGAATACCGAGCGAGCCCAGGTTCGCTGGCGCTATAAGGTGGATCAGAAACTTTTCTCCTCACCTGCGATTGCTGGTGGCAAGGTGATTTTCAGTGCAGTTAATGGTGAAGTGTTTGCAATTGAATAGCGCTACGCAAAGCTGCGCTAGCAATCCCGTATCAGCCCGGATTTCATCTTTCCTGGTTTGATATACGCTTGATTTGATGCAGTCGCTAAAGCCTCATTACCCGACGGGTGTGAGGCTTTTTTATGCACAGGACGTGCGGTATTAAGCGAGAGGCAGGACGCCGGCAGCGATATG
>JBFFND010000291.1:0-3801 GCA_041563375.1 Gammaproteobacteria bacterium
GTAACGGCTGCCAGATGATGGCCAATATCAAGCGCCTGATTCCCGGTGCACAACATTGGCCGCATTTTGTGCGCAACGAATCGGAACAGTTCGAAGCGCGGTTCAGTACGGTGGAAGTGCTGGAGTCACCGTCGCTGTTCCTGCAGGGCATGGCCGGCTCACGTATGCCGATCGCGGTGGCCCATGGGGAAGGCCGTGCCGAGTTCAGTGATGCGGCGTCGATTGCGGCCAGCCAGCAGGCACTGCGTTATGTAGACCATTATGGCAAAGCAACCGAAACCTATCCGTTAAACCCCAATGGTTCACCCCAGGGCTTAACCGGTTTTACCACCGACGATGGTCGTGTCACGATTATGATGCCGCACCCGGAACGGGTGTTCAGAACCGTGCAGCATTCATGGCACCCGGCGGACTGGGATGAAGACAGCCCGTGGATGCGCATGTTCCGTAATGCGCGGGCATGGGTGAAGTAAGCCGAACGCTTATAGAATGCATACGGCTAACTGAAAATATTCCAGCACAGGCCGGGTCTGGTTTAACTGGACCCGGCCCTGGCGCTTGTTACTGTTGCTTATGCATTTCCTCCATGTGCTTAAGCATCTGCTCCATCATGTCCTGCATCATACCCATGCGTTGATTCATCATCTGCATGCCGTCACCCTGCATGTTGTTTCCTTTTGCAGCCTTTTCTTTCATGCCTTTATTGTTCATCATGCTCTGGTCCATTTTTCCCTGGCCCATCATATTGCCACCTGACATAGGCATGTCCTGTGTATTATCAGACATCATATTGTCCATATCCCCCATCATGTTCATCATACTCATCATGTGATTCATATGCTGGTTCATGTAGTTCTGTTTCTTCTGTTTGTTGCGCTCCTGTTTCATTTGCATCATCGTATTATTGGCATCGCTCATTTGTGAGTTGAACTGTTGCATCATCTTGTCCATGTTTCCCATATTGCCCTGTGCATGAGCTGTGTTAAGTACAATAAGTCCAGCTAGAGCAAAGATTGATAAGATCATTTTCATGATGTTCTCCTTACAAGGTCGGTTTATTAATTGCTGCTTTGAAGAAAGGACAGGATGTCACGTGTTTCCTGACCGGTTAATCCAGCGCGAATGCATAGCCATCCTCGCTTTTGTGATCCGCAATAACGGTTATTACACATGCTGACAACAGGCGGTATTACGATGTTTGCCTGAACTGTTAGTCACAGCTTGAGTTACAACGCCCCATGAAAAAATCGCTTTACGCAGTTGCCACAGTGTCGACAGTTCAGGAGATGGGAGGCCTTAGCGGAGGATGAATAAGCGGGTGAGACGGGTGTTCGTAAAGCACCGGCAGATAGCTTGACAGGTGATAGCTGCTGAGCAGGGGGGTATGCGGGCCAGGCAGATAGACAATATGCGCAATGACACACGAGCAATTGCCATTATCGCAGCAACAGGTATCACTGATGCACTTAAAGCAAAAGCCGTGAGATGGGTTCTGCTGTTGTTGGTTGACAGTCTCAATCGACGCAGGCATGTGCATCGTCTGCAGATCGCAGTGATCGATTTCAACTGAAAATACGGCATTAAGTGGCGATAGCACCAGGAGGAGTGCCAGCAGTATGCCGCCAGGCCTGTTAGTCTGTATTTTCATTTTGATATCCACCCCTGTCTGCATTTATAGTGACGCTACAGTCAGTGAATCAATTATTGCTGGTAAATATCATACGCCGATTTGTACCTGATTCAAGTGACTGCCAGTGCCCGCTTGTCTGTTCCGGAGTGCTGTAAACAGGTCGAAAAATGTAGCTTTGGATGGGGTATACTTGGATATAATATTACAGAAATCAGTCAGGGATAATATGCAAAAAGTATTAGTAGTCGGCGGTGCCGGTTTTATCGGCTCGCATACAGCAGATATTCTAATGGAGCAGGGTGTGCCGGTGCGCATCCTGGATAACCTCAGTTCAGGCCATAGATCCAACCTGCCGGACACGCATCCTTTAATGGAATTCATCGAAGGGGATATGCGTGATGCGGACACGGTAAAAGCGGCGATGCAGGGTATCAGTCATGTAGTGCACCTGGCGGCGCAGGTATCGGTGGTGGCCTCACTGGAAGATCCGCAATTTTCCGCGCAGCAGAATATTATCGGTTACCTGAATGTTCTGGATGCGGCAAAAAATGCCGGGGTCATGCGCATGGTGTACGCATCCTCTGCAGCGATCTACGGTGAGCCCCACAGCCTGCCACTGACCGAAGATGTGCCCATGCAGCAGCTTTCACCCTATGGCCTGGAAAAGAAAGTGAATGAAGACTATGCCGATTTATATCATCGTCTCTACGGCTTCTCGGCACTGGGTATGCGTTTCTTTAATGTGTATGGCCCAAGGCAGGATCCCAAATCACCCTATGCCGGGGTGATTGCGCTGTTTATGGATCGCATAAAAGACCAGCTTCCCCTCACCGTGAATGGCGATGGTGAACACACCCGCGACTTTATCTACGTGCGCGATGTGGCGCGAACCAATGTCGCTGCACTGGGTGTGGATGTGCTGGGTGGCTGCAATGTGGCTACGGGTAAAAAAACCTCCCTCAATGACCTGATTGAAGTGCTGTCAGACATTACCGGTAACCACACAGAAGTAACTTATGGCCCGGAACGGGAAGGGGATATCGTTCATTCACTGGCGAACCCGACTAAAATGAATACAGAGATCGGCGTGATAGCTGAAACCGATCTCAAAACCGGCCTGGGAAAACTGCTAGCATCCGTAAGCTGATAATGATGTTTTACAACTGCTTTGCAGGGAGTCACGATTGAAATTAAAACATATAGTGAAAGGCCTGGTTGTCTCGGATATTCTGCTCACCGAAGGCGAGCTGACAATCGGACGTAATGAAGGTAATCACCTGCGCCTGGATGATGCTTCTGTGAGTGGGAACCATGCCAGGCTGATAAGCACGCCGAATGAATATATGCCGGAGACACTGGATGTAGTGGTCGAAGACCTGGGCAGCACCAATGGTGTGTATGTGAATGCAGATAAAATATCCCGGCAAAAGCTCAAGCACGATGACCTGATCCGCATCGGTCATCATGAATTCAAACTGTATGACGAACAGGCCTATACCGGTACGCAGACTGAATATTATGTGCCGGATGATGAGTAGCTTGTGCCTTTTAGCTGTACTGGCTCGAATCTAATCTTTCATATTTCAGGGCGAGTCACGACCTGGTCTGGCCGTTCAGCCTGGACGTGAGTGGCTCAAAACACTGCCAGTCGAGGTTAAGCCGTTGCTAATATATGGACTGGAACTGGCCAGAAGCAGTCATTAAGTGATACTAATCAATATAGGGTCTGGAATTAGTCAATAGCAGGCTCTTAGACTTAAGAGTGGAGAGAACCAGCTTTTAATCAGAAACTGATATACGATTGGAAGCTTTATACTATAATAAATTATCCTCTCTACAGAAGACAGGCAATTTAGGTGATGGCAGTATCGGCTTTAATTCGTGACAAGGCATAGACTCTGATAAATTTATTATGTATTCAGAGTACCGGGATGTCTGGATATACTATTATAACGGAATTTGATTCACTCCATAAAACTGATCAGCGACCCTGCTGCTGGGCGTCATTACTACGGCAGGTGCTTTTTCTTTTATTGCTGCCAATTACCGTCTATGGCTCGGTTTCTGAGCAATTATTTGTACTGCACTCCTATACTCAGGAATACCCCTGGACTCGAGATCAGCATACCGGTTACATCTCAAGTTATATAGCCAATACTAACCAGCAGGTA
>JBFFND010000292.1:0-3801 GCA_041563375.1 Gammaproteobacteria bacterium
ACACCTGTAAGCCCCGAAGGGCGAGGCCTGAAGCGCACATCTACGGTGTTGTGCTTCTTGTAAAGGACCTGGCCATTCACTGCGAAGCACGCCTTGTAGCTGCACGCTTCAGGGCTCGCAGAGACATATCAGCATTGTTCAGAGGCACCCTGGGTCTAATATTGATCCAGAGGGCGATCTCAGCAGGTTTACTGGCTGAGCAGTGTCTTCAATTTGCCGCTGCGATCCAGTTCCGCCAGCTCATCGAAACCGCCTACATGTACAGTCCCGATATAGATCTGCGGCACCGTATTGCGCCCGGTTTCCTTCTCCATGGCCTGCCAGCGCTTGCGATCACCGCCAAGGTCAATTGTCTCAATGTGTTTTACACCGCGTTTCTTCAACAAACGCTCCGCCCGCTGGCAATAGGGACAGGATCGGGTGCAGTACATACGAATCTGGGCCATTGTGCCACCTGCGATCAGTCATAGAAGGCGCGGATTTTATCAGGTAACCACAAAGCTTGCAGCTAAAGTGCCCACCACCAGGCTCCAGCCATCCACCAGCACAAACAGCATCAGTTTGAAGGGCAGCGAGATAATCAGCGGTGAGAGCATCATCATACCCATGGCCATCAGCACACTGGCCACTACCAGGTCGATGATAAGGAAGGGAATAAACAGCATAAAGCCGATCTGGAACGCGGTTTTCAGTTCCGAGGTCAGAAACGCCGGCATCAGCACCGACATGGGCACCGCGTCCGGGCCATTATAGGCTTCATCCCCTGCCAGATTGGCGAACAACTGAACATCGGTTTCCCGGGTCTGTTCAATCATGAATTTATGAAACGGCTGCTTCAGGCGGGCAATCGCCTCATCGGCACTGATCTGCTCGGCAATATAGGGCTGGTAGGCATTTTCATAGGCCTGACTGAAAACCGGCGCCATAATAAAGAAACTGAGAAACAGCGACAGCCCGATCAGAATCTGGTTAGACGGGGTTTGTGCCGTACCCAGTGCCTGGCGAAGAATCGACAGCACGATAATAATACGGGTAAAAGATGTCATGGTTAACAGCAGCGCCGGCAGTACCGACAGCACTGTCATGAACATCAGCACCTGCAGCGACAACGAATAGGATTTACCGCCGGATGCGGTGTCTTCAATCACCAGTGCAGGCAGACCTGCCTCGGCCAGCGCCGGCTCGCTGAACAGTAGCAATATGGGAAGAAACAGCAACAGCCTGGTGATGGAACTAGTCATGGCGCTGGCCATTTGTCTGTTGCAGCTGCTGCAGGGTTTTATCAAACGCCGGCGTTTGCTCGCCCTGCCCCCCCAGCACATGCAGCGTCTGGATATGCCCCGGCGTCACCCCGATCAGCAAACGGGTGTTTTCCACTTCAATCAACACCGCTTTTTCACGGGTGCCCAGTGAGAGTCCGCCGATCACTTTCATACCCACCTGGTTATTGCCGGGCAAACGGCCATATTTTCGCAATACCCAGGCCAGTCCCAGAATCAGCGCAACAACAATCGCCAGCCCCATAAACATATTCAGTACATTGCTTAAAGAAAAGGCGTCCAGGGAACTGCTGCGACCCACAGGCTCGGCTGACGTCTGTGCCAGCACCGGCCAGGCCAGCAAATTGCTGATCAAAACAAACAGAAAATTGCGCAAATGCTTTTTCATATTAGCGAAGCTTTTTAACCCGCTCAGCTGGACTGATAATATCGGTCAGGCGTATGCCGAATTTTTCATTCACCACCACCACTTCACCGCGCGCGATCAGGGTACCGTTGACCAGCACATCCATCGGCTCACCGGCCAGACGCTCCAGCTCAACCACCGAGCCCTGATTCAGTTGCAGCAGATTACGGATACTGATTCTGGTGCGGCCTATTTCCATCGACAGGTTAACCGGAATATCCAGCACCACATCCAGGTTTACATCGGAACCAGGTACGCTTTCATCTTTGAGCTCATTAAAACTGGCAGCGTCCGCGGCTTCGGTTTCTGCCTGCTCATTGAGTGCATCAGCCCAGACATCATCAACAGATTCTGTATTTTCTTCATCGCTCATAATTTTATTCTCAACACTTAATCAGAGGCTTCATTAATGTAATTTAACTCTTTACGACTCACTCGCTCGACCACCTTGATGGCCGCATTACCACGGGACACACCCAGCTCACCACGAAACAGCGGAATATCCTCGGCATCCAGCACCACCCGATCCGGCATATCAAACGGAATAATGTCACCCACTTTTAATTTATTGACATCAGACAGGTTAATTTCGATTTCCGTCAGCTGGCTTTTAATTTCTACTTTGGATTCAAATATTTCATCACGCAATGACATACGCCAGCGCTCGTCAATTTCGGACACATCGGACTGCACCCCGGCATCCAGCAGGTCACGGATCGGCTCGACCATTGAATAGGGCATAGTGACATGCAGATCCCCGCCGCCGCCTTCCAGGTCCAGGCGGAAAGTACTCACTACAATCACTTCGGTGGGACTGACGATATTCGCCAGATGTGGATTCACTTCCGATGACTGATACTGCATCTTCAACGGCTTAATCGGTTTCCAGGCACTTTCCAGATCCTTAAAAATCTGTTCCAGCAGAATACTGATCACTCGCTGTTCGGTGGGCGTAAATTCACGACCTTCAATCTTGTTATAAAAACGCCCTTCACCACCGAAGAAGTTGTCCACCACAATAAATACCAGCTTGGGGTCGATCACAAACAGTGCTGTGCCCTTCAGCGGATCAACCTTGATCATATTCAAGCTGGTAGGCACATAAAGACTGTGTACATACTCGGCGAACTTCATCATCTGCACGCCGCTCACCGATATTTCTACCTGGCGGCGCAGCAGGTTAAACATGCTGACACGAAAGTAACGGGCAAAACGTTCATTGATCATTTCCAGCGTGGGCAACCGCCCACGCACAATACGTTCTTGCGAGTTAAAATCGAACGAGCGCGCGGTACCGTCATTAAGGTCTTCACCTTCGGTATCCACATCACCATCGTCTACCCCGTGTAACAGGGCATCGATTTCGTCCTGACTTAATACATCTGCCGTTGCCATATTTATCTTCTATTGCATTACAAAACTGGTGAAATATAACGCTTCAATGCTATTCGGTTCATTCACCGACTTGAGTACATCCTGTATCACTTTCATGGCTTCCTGGCTCAGCGCACGCTTGCCTTCTCGGGTATTGATTTCATGGTACTGCTTACCGCTTAACAGCAACAGCAGCTCATTACGCACTGCTGGCATATGTGTGTTCAACGCCGGTTCCACCCGCGGATCATAGGTCATCACCTGAATATCCACCTGCAGAAAACTCACCTGATCCTGATTTTCAAAATTAACCACGAAGGCAGGGTTCAGCGGAATATAAATCGGTTTTCCCGCATTAACCACTTCATCAGCCTGTTCTGCAGCTGGCTCACCCAGGGTTTCACCCAGTACTTCGGTATCCACCGCTGCCGTTTCTGACTCATCCTCTCCCCCGCTCATAAAAAACACCGCCAGGCCAATAACCAGTGCCAGTACCAGCAGCGCCCCGTTGACCAGCAGTACAATCTTAATCAGACCGGGTTTTTTCTTGCCGCCCTCTTCTTCGGTGGTTTCATCGTTGTTTTCTAAATCTTCGTCAGCCATTCAGCTACCCCTGTTGTTATTCGCAATAAATGCAAAGAGTGTGCCGTATTTTTTCAGTTATTCCACAAACACGCTGAAAAAAACCGCACAAAACTATCAAACTTGCTCTAAGCATAGTGTTAATTCATTAACTTTCAA
>JBFFND010000293.1:0-3800 GCA_041563375.1 Gammaproteobacteria bacterium
ATCTCGTGAATCCATAATCTTTTTTTGAATTTTCTATTTTCCTGTAATCAGACTCGCTGTAACATCTATAACAGGATTTCCATTTTCATCTACTGCATTGACACTATTCACAGATAAATTAGAAATACCGCCTGACACATAAAACTTGAAGTGTTTTAAATCACTCAGAGGCTGATCATGTGTAGGTGTTAACAACACCTTTAGACGTGTCCCATTATCAGACCACAATACACTTTTCACATCACCTCTTGGATTGACCACATACGCCTTACCTGTTCCACCATTATCTGCATCCATATCATGATCGAGAATCACCTCTATAGCATATGGCACCTGTGAACCACTAAAGTTAAGCTCGTAATGCTCAGTTCTTTCTAATACCGCCATCTGCATGGGTAATAGCGGACCATTAAGTTCAGCCTCGAATAACTCTGGTGTACCACTACCTTCAATAATATTAACCGTTGAGACCGCCGTGTCTCCTTCGGCATTACTAATCTCGATATTCGTAAGACCAGCCGACAAAGCCAATGGTAAATCAATAAATATCACGGTCTGCCACATATCCTTATCACCACCCGTAAAGAAATTTACAGACATTCCGTATGACTGTGCAAACGCTGTTAAGTCCTGGTCAGTTTCTTCTGACAGAATTAGACTTGAAAGCGGATCTGGGTACATATTAATAACTGCACGCACCGCTGGATCACCAGGCATTAATACAATTGGGGATCCTTGTGATGGTGTGATAGTAACTGTAATATTATCTCTTGAAAAATTATGCTTCCAGCCAGCTGCAATAATCGCAGTTTCACCTGGCTTTAAGTTTGACTGGAAAGTTTGCACGCCAGAGCAGCCTGAGACGATAATCAGAAATGTTATATACGAAATGAATTTGAAGAGTTTTCCTAACATTTAATTAGCCTGCCTCAGTAAATTTTGTAGAACAATGAAATCCGAAAAATCAATTACACCATCAGGTGATCCCGGCGGATAAATATCACCAAACCGGAGCTGTAATTGACTCGGTTGCAGCTCTTGCAGCATGATGCGCTGATAGATAATAAAATCCGCCAGATTTATCTGTCCATCCGGTGCACCGAGGGGTGCAATATCACCGCTATTGGAAGCCATTGGATCAGTATGGTAAAAATTCACTTCTTCGCCATCTGAAATGCCATCACCGTCGCTATCCGTCCGCAACGGGTCTGTAAGATAAACATTCACCTCATCCGCATCGATCAACCCATCATCATCAGTATCGCGCAGATATGGATCTGTGCTTAAATCATGCTCTTCATCATTACTCAATCCATCACCATCGATATCCGTATCACAAACATCACCCAGCCCATCACCATCAAGATCTGCCTGATCAGCGTTTTGATCCAGCAGACAATTATCATTATCGTGATTCATGCCATCCAGGTCAGCATCCAGACTGATACGACCAGAGCCAGTCCTCAGGTCATAGCCGGATGCCGCCACATCATGTGCAGTTGCAATCAATGCGTCCTTAAGTTGTACTGCGTTTAAGGAAGAATTTTGCGCACGCAAAAGTGCAGCCGCGCCTGCCACATGGGGTGATGAGGCTGATGTGCCGGCGAAGCTGGTCGACTGTGAAGTCTGCACACGGTTAGGCGCCGAAATTTCCGGCTTGTTACGTCCATCGGTGGTTGGCCCTTCGGAGCTGAAGTACTCAGCAGCATCTGTCAGATTGACCGCTCCTACACTCAGTACCGAATGACAGTCTGCAGGCTGCGGCATGCTACTGGCGATAGTTCTCACGCTGAGTGACGGGCCGTTGGAGAATAATGTAAACGGGATATCAGCCGAAGAGCTTCTATCTTTGCTTACCACGATATAATGCGTACCTGTGGTGGTCGGTAGATAATTGATTATTTCCAGTGGCGCAATATTATAGGGACGACGTTGAGGATTTTCTGAGCTGGCCACCGGCACACTGCCACTGCCTGGAATATGGTCATAAAGGTACAGGTTATAATCCACATCACGGGTGGTGGGATAGGCATCCCAGTTTAGAATCAACGAAACCGATTTATTTGCAGTCAACGATATCGTATTGTAATTCTGCACCGGGCCGGATGAAAAATCGTGTCGCAAATCACCATCCGTATCACTGAAGGTTTGGAGATAATGTGCGGTACGTGAATTGCCCATGGCATTCACCCAGAGCATACCCGACGAATAAGCGCTGTCGGTGATGGCACATATTTCACCTGTACCATCGTAAAAGGCTGCACCGAACCAGGCCACCGAGTGATTGATTATATCGACACCAGCTGCCAGCATGTCATCCATTGCCGCCTCCAGCTGCACCGTGGTAGATACCTTCGCCAGATAAAGTTCGGCTTCGGGTGCCATATCGTGCACGATCTCCGCCACACTGGTGCCATGGCTGGTGCCGCCAGTGCCATTGCCTGAGTAGTCGATAATTGACAGGCTGGCGGGTAAATCGCCCACTGCCTGAGCCGACTGGTAATTGGTAAAACCAAGATCAATCACACCGATTTTGACGCCGGCCCCACCCTGCTGTAACGCATGCATGTCACCTGCCCCGGTTAGCTCAACCCCCTCACTCAGCGCCACAGCCTGGTGAGGATAAGGCAGGCGCAGATAAACATCTTCCGGCAGACGCTTTAGCAATTGCGCCAGATGACGTGTCGCTATACGTATCTCAGTAGAACGCCCGCGCTGATAGCGCACCAGGCCTCTATGGGCGGTAATTAACCGACGCAATGGTGCGGTAAAGCCATCGCTTTGCAAAATGACCGTCAGCGGCTCATCCTGTGTCGCGGGTACACGCATTAACTCTGCCACGCGATAAGCCAGGGCATCGGCATGAACTGGTCGCCGTTCAACGGGCATGTCAGGCGCAGCCTGCAGTAAATGCGGCAGCAGAAGGAATATAACTGTAATAAAACTTTTCAATAGCCAACCATTGTTATTATCATTTTAAGGTCTGAGTAAGCCAGGCAACCGGTTGATCCGTATTGCTTATCCACGCTACTACAATGTCTTTTGCCGTTACCCGACGGTCATTCGTCACAGAGTTGATTCTCTGACCCTGAATGCCTAAACGAAAATTCCACCATTTTTACAGAGCAAAATACGCACCCATGACAGTTTCTTATTATTTTTCAGTAACTTAGATAAACAACAGAATAATTATTAAGGCTGCACTGTAAAACAAATCGACACAGACGTTCAAAAAGCTGCTGAGCAGCAAAAAAATAAAGGGGCGAAGCGCCCCTTTGAGAGAAATAAAGGTGGGCAAAAGCAGCAGATCAGCCTTTCATACGACGTGCCACCGAAATCAGACCAAGCAGACCGGAAGAAAATAACCAAACTGAAGCTGGTACAGGCACAGCTGACACGCTGACAGTCACTGAGGCATCCAGATAATCAGGATTTATCAGGCTTCCATTACTCGCCCATGGATTCATTGTCCAGCCTGATAATATCAAGTCAGATGCCCCACTACCGATAGCGTTAAAGGTCACACTTGCGACAGAAAAACTACCGCTAACCGGCGACCAAGCATTGACTGATATACCATCAACATTGCCCAGCACATTATCTATTACGCCATTTAATATGCCAGCACCAAGATCCCATACATTTTCATCAATAGAAATCGATTGAACATTCAATACATTAGAGTTATACGCAAAGCCAACACCACCACCATCAACATTACTTGCGAATCCCGTTCCGATAATGTCAACTGTAAATGAATCACCGACATTAACATTTGTGCTCGATGCACTCCAGGTAAT
>JBFFND010000294.1:0-3792 GCA_041563375.1 Gammaproteobacteria bacterium
AAAGGACGTTTTGGCTTCGAGATCCGACTGATTATTGCCGGTGGTTCACGCATTCTACTCAAACTGGATAAACAGACCGACGATGTGTTTGCACGACCACGACTGGATTTTCATGACTGGTTATGGATTTTCTGGAAAGCACTAAGAGCTAAATAAACATAAAGAATTATTTATCTGCACTTTCTACTGTTTGCTGGCCTTCAATTAACCCTCCTGACGCATCACTCGGCTTTTACAATACGATTACGCCCGGCATCTTTTGCCTGATACAGTGCAATATCTGCACGTTTAACGGCAACCCAGGCATCCTCATCGCTCAATCGTGCATCGCTAATCCCTGCCGAGAAGGTGACCTGAATTTTTCGCTGCTCAACCTCAAGCGTCATATCAGCGATTTTTTTACGTGTCACCTGCATGATTTCATAAGCAGTATCAACAGTGGTTTCTGGAAACATTAATAGAAACTCCTCGCCACCATAGCGTCCCACCGAATCACTTCGACGCAAACTCTTCTGAAAAAACTCACTCAACTGACGCAACACTTCATCCCCAACCAGATGCCCGTACTGATCATTAATATCCTTGAAGTTATCAATGTCCACCATCGCCAGTGAATAGTCCTGCGAATAACGACACAGATTTTCATAGGCACGATCCAGCAACAGAGTGATTGATTTCCGATTAAGTGAACCGGTAAGCGCATCAAATGAATAACGATACTCAATCAATGTATCGCGCATGGTACTGAGCAGTTCAATCAGTTGATGCTGGTTATCCAGAAAAACCTGGTATTTCTCTAGCGGAATATCTTCATTATCCAGCACGCGTTGCGCAAGCTGGCGAGCATTGTCATGCATAAACTGGTGCACCGACTCCAGCTCCCAGAATTCCTTAAAGGCCTTGACCGCGTCACTGGCATCGGAATAATACCACTGTCCCAGCTTGCACTGCGTATGTGCCGCATGGTGAAGAATATCCGCTGCAAATGGCTGTTTACACAAAATAGACGTATGCAGTTTATCAAACCACACCCGGTGGTTGTGGATTGCGTCGTTCAGCACACGCAGTGTGTGCTCCAGCTCCTCTGCCACGAACTGATGGATTGTTTGATTCATTTAAATCTCGTCTTGCAACATCGAATGGCCTGGCTCTTTGAACTGTTAAGCAGCCCACAGGGCCAGCCAGATACTTTTTTATTTTAGACCAGATTTTGACATTCTTGTAATATAGGCGATCAGCACACCACAAATCAGTTTTGCCTTCCGCCACGCTTTGCGTCAAAATTCAGCGCAATCAACCAGACATAACCATGACACCCGACCAATACTGCCAGCAAAAAGCCGTCTCCAGCGGCTCCAGTTTTTACGCCAGTTTCCGCTTTCTGCCGGAGCTGCAACGTCGTGCGATTACCGCACTCTATGCGTTTTGCCGCGAGGTAGATGATGTAGTGGACGAATGCAGCGAGCCCCAGCTGGCCCTGCAGACCCTTAACTGGTGGCGTGGCGAGGTTGCGGGCCTGTATCAGGGTCAGGCTACACACCCGGTGACCCGGGCATTACAGGCGCTGCTCGACGATTTCAACCTGGCGGAAGAATACCTGCTGGAAATCATCGATGGCATGGAAATGGACCTGCACCAGCATAACTATGCCGATTTCACTGCGCTCTCGCTCTACTGTTACCGGGTGGCCAGTGTAGTGGGCCTGCTGTCAGCAGAGATTTTCGGTTACCGTAATCGCAACACCCTGAAGTACGCCCATGACCTGGGCATGGCGTTCCAGCTCACCAATATCCTGCGGGATGTACGCGAGGATGCCGAACGTGGCCGCTGCTATATTCCACAGGATGAACTGAGACAATTCGAAATCAGCCAGCAGGATCTAACCCAGCCGGTTACCACCGACGCCATGCAGCAACTGTTTGCCTTGCAGGCAGAGCGGGCACGGGATTTTTACCGTAAGGCACTGAGCCAGCTGCCGGAGGAAGACCGTTACAGCCAGCGGGTGGGACTGGTTATGGCCGAAATCTATCAGTCACTGCTGGATGAAATTGAAGAAGACCAGTTCCGCGTGCTGGAACACCGCATCAAACTGACTCCGCTGCGCAAGATCTGGCTGGCCTGGCGGGCCTCACGGCGTGAGAAAAAGCGCTATCGCCGGTATTTAAAACAGTCGTAATCAACCATGCCCTCAAGCCAGTCAAATACGCGGTCAAATTCACGGCCCCTGACGGTTGCCATTGTCGGTGGCGGCTGGGCCGGGCTGGCGGCGGCGGTTGAGCTGTGCAGGCAGCCAGCACGGCAGCAGATTCAGCTCTCGTTGTTTGAGTCGGCACCCCAGCTTGGGGGGCGCGCGCGCAGTATCGAATGGAAAGGCATGGCTCTGGACAATGGCCAGCACCTGATGATCGGTGCCTACCAGCAGATGCTCGCATTGCTGAAAACCCTGCAGGCCGATGAAAACACCCTGTTCGATCGCCTGCCCCATCAGCTGTTAATGCTAGATGCACAAACCGGCGACACCGCCTTCGAACTCAAACTGCCCACCTATCCTGCACCGCTGCATCTGCTATTTGGCGTGCTGGGCATCAAACAGCTGTCATTCAGCGACAAGCTCAAATTGCTGTGGCGCTTTAACCGCCTGCTCAATACCCAGATTGCCGAGGACCTCAGCGTCAGCGACTGGCTGGATCAGGGTCAGCTGCCCGATGACTACCGTCGTTACCTGCTGGAGCCGCTCTGCCTGGCGGCGCTCACCACCCATCCAGCGCAGGCCTCGGCCCGTGCCTTCCAGGCGGTATTGCTCCAGACATTTAATGCGCCGGCAGATCACACCGATTTACTGATAGCACGCAAGGACCTGGGGCAGGTGTTCCCGGCACAGGCCGCTGCATTTATTCAGCAACACGGTGGCGTGATCCACACCCGCAACAAGGTGCAGCGCCTGCTGCTGCAGAAAAATGATCACGGCCAGCTCGGCGTACAGCTGAAAGATCGCATTGAGACTTTCGATCAGCTGATTCTCGCCACGCCGCCCGCGGTGAGCGCACGCCTGCTGGCAGATCACCCGCAAACCGCACCACTGGCCGCCTCAATTGAGCAGCTGCAATACGAACCGGTAGCCAACCTGTATTTACAGTTTTCCCGCGCGGTGCACCTGCCCTGCCCGATGCTGGGGCTGGTGAATGGCATCGCTGAATGGGTGTTTGAGCGTGCCAGCAGTGGCCAGCCTCACCTGCTGGCCGTAGTGATCAGCGCCCAGGGGCCGCATTTGCAGATGAGCCCGGAGGCCTTACGGGATCGTGTACTGGCAGAACTGCAGCGCGTGCTGGGGCCATTGCCCGACTGCATCGACAGCCAGCTGATCGTAGAAAAACGCGCCACCGTGCAGTGCCACCCCGGGGTCGATGCGTTACGTCCACCCACACAGAGCGGCGTGAATAACCTGCAGCTGTGCGGCGATTATGTGTATATCGAGGAAAATAATCAGCCCGCACTGCCATCAACACTCGAAGGCGCACTGCGCTCTGGTGTAAAATGCGCGCAACACATTATCCAGCAATCCAACCATTGAGACGTTTATGCAATATCAGGCACCACAGGACTTTCTGAAAGACAAGGTAATACTGGTTACCGGCGCCGGCGATGGCCTCGGCCAGGCAGCCGCCAAAGCCTATGCAGCCCACGGTGCCACTGTGGTACTGCTCGGCCGGACCATTCCCAAGCTGGAAAAGACCTATGATGCCATTGTGGAAGCCGGTGGCCCGGAACCGGCACTGTATCCCCTGAACCTGG
>JBFFND010000295.1:0-3753 GCA_041563375.1 Gammaproteobacteria bacterium
CCGGGAACGGCATTTTCTTGCTTACTTCTTTTCTGCTGAAGGAAAAGAAGTGAGTCGCCAGAAAGGCGAAACAGCACAGGTCAGAGCATAGTGAAGGTTAATTCAAATACGGTATTAAACTGGTTAGCACAGAATATTTCTTATTCACACTGCCCAACCGACCCCAGCCGACAACGCTCGTATTTTACCCAGGTAGCATTACTCAATTTAGTTTCAGTACAACTCGCGCGATCAATAATCGCATCACGGATGCTGGCTTCACTCATATCTGCCTGATCAAATTTTGCCTCGATCAAATTGGCGCTGACAAAATTCGCACCTTTTAACATAGCATTGGTGAAATTTGCTGCTTCCAGGTCGGCGCGGGTGAACAGCACCTGCTCGGCAATAATATTTTCGAACTGACCTTTGCTTATTTTCGCCCCAGTAAAATCTGACTGATTCAGCTGCGAATGTGTGAATGCACTGTTTTCTATAGTCACCTGATAAAAATTAACCTTACTGGCACGAACATCAGTAAAATCACTGTGACTAATGGTTGCACGACTCAGACGTGCCTCATCCAGTATCGCACCCTTGAAACTGGTATTACTGATTTCAGTGTTATTGATACGTGCCTGCTCAAGACGTGACTTTTCAAAGTTGGTATTAATCAGTTTCGAGAAACTCAGGTCTGCGGTTTGCATGCGTGCGCCGGACAAATCGGTATTACTGAAGTTTACCCGTCTAAGCACTGCAGATTGCAGGTCTGCTTCAGCCAGGTTAAGCCCGCTTTTATCGCAACCAGTCCAGTTGACACCGGGGCCTGCAGGGTCTTCACATGCCGCCTGTGCATGGCTCTGCATGACAAACACACCGAGCAGCACCAGCAATGCTCTGCGCAGATACAGTGTCACCGGCCTGCTCGACAGGATACGACCTTCAAGCGATGAATGAGTCTGCCCAGCAAATAATCCGGCCAAAGGGGTTGCAGTTAATCTTTCACTCGAACAGGGTGTTTTTTTATTACTCATTATTAAACAATCTTTGATTTTTTATGCTGGTTTGCGCTTTTTTTAATCTGCGAATTAAAAATCGGGCTGGATGTAAAGCATAGCGCACCCGATTTGATACAGGCAAGGACTCATTACAAATACCTGCCGCAAGCAATTCTGCACACAGAAACGCACTGCTAAAACCCCGCGCACCGTGTCCGCTATTGATATACAGATGGGGTAGATACTGCCCGTTATGATAGTTGTGCGCGGCCTTACCTTTATATAAATCGGCATAATCCTGCAGATAGGCCACCATATCGGGCGCAGCTCCCAGCACCGGTATTCTGTCAGGGGTGACTGCACGCGCTGATGCGCGACCACCGATTATATCCTTTGCACTGAATAAACCCGGCTGCCAGCTGTGTATAGCCTGCAAATTCTGTTGGTGCTCTGTATCGCGCAGCTGATCACAACAGTCATCCAGCTCGAAGCTGGCACCAACAATGTGCTGCTGTTCATTAGCTGGCAATAGATACCCCTCACTCGATATCGGCAGCTTCAGCCTGCGACTGTGTGCATTGGCCTGTAATACACTAAGCTGACCACGGGCTGGCTGAATAGCCAGATGAGCAAAAGCTGGCAGCTGTTTTACCTGCCAGGCATTGCAGAAAATAAGACCATCCACCAATCTAATGGTTTCGCCATCAGAATGGCATAACTGCCATTGCTCACCGACACGGGAAAAAGATGTCAGCCGCGTTGAATAATGAATCGTCAGGTCATCACCCATGACTTTGATCAAACGTGCCAGGATTTTTCGTGGCTGCAGGCTGGCCGCCAGCGGAAAATACTGCACTGGCTCCTCAATCGGCAATCCCGACACGTCACTGGCCTGCTTTGCATCCAGCACCTGCATCAGCTGATCAGTTTGTGGATAATCAGCCATCTGTTTTTTTATACGCTCAGTTGATGCTAATTGCAGACCGCCGCTTTGCTGCCAGTCCTGTTGCTGTGGATCCAGCTGCTGCAAACAACGCAACGCATAAAAATAGGCCGAGCTATAAAACTCTGCATCGGCAGCATCCTGCAGACTGAGGCGTGGCATCAGCATCGCATGGGGATTGCCCGAAGCCTGTTCACCATAACTCTGGCCCTGCTCCAGCACAGTCACCTTAAAGCCCCGCTTTACCAGTGACCAGGCGGTACTCAGCCCGGTAATGCCCGCTCCTATAATGGCAATATGGCTCTTACGATCAAGATTTGATACAGCCCCTTCGAACCATGGCTGATAGCCGGGTGCTGTTCTGGCTGGAACCGCCTGTGGCATAAACTCGCCTTTCAGCATGTGCCGCTTGTTGCCACAGCCTGCCACCTTCTGCACGGCAAAGCCTGCCTCTGTCAGACCGCGACGCACATCCCCTACCGCGGTATAGGTGCTGAAGGTGGTACCGGGGCGGCTCAGTCGCTTAATCTGCTGGAACAGGCCGCGGCTCCACATCAGCTGATTCAGCGCCGGCGCGAAACCATCCAGAAACCAGGCATCCACGCTGGCCTGGCACTGGCCCAGCATCTGTTCCGCCTCGCCGATCATCAGGATCAGGCGCACCCGTCCGGCAAACAGTTCCAGCAGGTGAAAACCGTCACTGGCAATCTGGTAGGCCTGCTGCAACACCTGTGCGTACTCCGCCAGTTCAGGCCAGGCCTGATGCGCACGCTGCAGATCCTGTAAACAGAAAGGCGCATGCTCCAGTGAATAAAAGCACAGGGTTTGCGAGGCATGACTGAGTTGCAGCCAGTGTTTAACCGTGAGTAGAAAATTCAGCCCAGAACCAAAACCGGTCTCGGCGATCACAAACTGGCTGGCATTATTGTCAAGCGCCTGCTCCGCCACGCGTTTAAAGCGCTCAAGCAACTGATTATGCTGAATAAACACATGTTCACTTTCCGCCAGGCCATTGTCTGCAGAAAAATAAACATCGGTGAAATCCGGGTTATAGGGCTGGCCATTTCGCCATTCAGGTTTTGCATACTTCATGGGTCGATTATACTAGGGTACCTTTGCATGTGGCGAGTATATGAAGACCCGACAGGCCTACCAACACTGTTTACAGATTGCGCGCGCGCATTACGAGAACTTTCCCGTGGCTTCGTGGATGCTGCCACGCCGCATGCGACTACCTACAGCGGCAATCTATGCCTTTGCACGCCGTGCAGATGATCTCGCCGATGAGGGCAGGCTCAGCGATGACGAACGCCTGGCAGCACTGCAGCAGATGGCACAGCAGATCGAAGCCATTTACAACGGCGATGCAGTGGATGACCCTGTATTCATTGCACTGGCAGACAGTATTCAGAAATTTACCTTACCAAAGGAATGCTTTACTGATTTGCTGGAAGCATTTGAACAGGACATCACAAAGAAACGTTATGCCGAGTTCAGCGAGCTGATGCAATATTGCCGCCGCTCGGCAAATCCGGTGGGGCGATTGATGTTACATTTATACGGGCAGACCGATCGTAAAAGCCTGGGCCAGTCCGATGCCATCTGTTCCGCGTTGCAGCTAATTAATTTTTATCAGGATATGGCACAGGACTACCACGAGCTGGACCGCATTTACATACCACAGGATGAAATCCGTGCCTCGTTTGTAAATGAAAGTTATTTTAAAAATCGCCGCACCGATGGGCCGATGATTCTACTGATGCGTAAGCAATACGAACGGGCACATAAATTATTACAGGGCGGTGCACCGCTAGGTAAAACACTGAAAGGACG
>JBFFND010000296.1:0-3742 GCA_041563375.1 Gammaproteobacteria bacterium
GAAACCCTGACGCCCCGTTCGGTGATGGCGGCGGTGAGTGAGCCGCTGTTTCAACAGTTGCAGCAGTATTTGGGTTCCATCGACTGTCAGTAGTCGGCGATATTTAAACAGGATCGTTACAATAAAGAGTTAAGAATGAAAGTATTTGTTGTTAATCAGGAGCAATTCGTCCGCTATGCGCTGCTGGCACTGGCGGCCGTGGTATTGAGTTTTCTGCTGGGGTTTTTGACTGCCCTGCAACTGGCTACACCGCAGCCTTCGGAGGTTAGTGGGTTGCCGTTGCCACAGGAAACTGAACAGACAGGCGATACTGCGGCTGACTCCGCAGATTCGACGCAGCCGTCGGAATCAGGCAGCGCAGAAAAATCCACAGACGCGGCAATAGCAGCAGAGGCTGAAAAAAAAAGTCAGCTGGAAGTGAAAACTGAGCAGAAAACCACGCAAGCGAAAGCCGAAACCAGGCCTGAGCCAGAACAAGAACCTGAACCCGCCCCTGTTACAGCAAAGGCCGAGCCGCCGGCAAAAAAAATGGCTCAGTCAGCCACCGCGTCAACCACTGCTGAACCCGTTGCGGTGGATAAGCCCGCTACCACTAGTAATCAGCGGGTGTATTCGATTCAGGCGGGTATGTTTGCCAGTAAAACCAATGCACAAAGTTTTATCGATAAACTCAGCGAGAAAGATTTTGCCGCCTATGTGGCCGAGTTTGTCTCCAGCGACGGTGCGGTAAAATACAATGTACGGGTAGGGCACTTCCCCAGTCGTGAACAGGCACGGGAACGGCTGAAGGAATACCAGCAGCTATTTGCCTCACCGGCCTATGTGGTGATCGCACAATAAGGCATGATGATACGCCATGTATAAACTGATCTGTTTCGATCTGGATGATACTCTCTGGCCCTGTATGCCGACCATCGAGCACGCAGAGAACACCCTGTATAACTGGCTTGAGCAGCAGTATCCGGTGATTACCCGTAACTACACAACACAGCAGTTGCGTGACAAGCGCAAGGCGTTGCTAACAACACAGCCTGAGTTAAAACATGACCTGTCAGCCGCACGACGTGTGCATCTGCAGCAGCTGGCAGATGAGTTCGGCCTGTCACACAGCTGGGTGGAACCCGCTTTCGAGGTGTTCTATCAGGCACGTCAACAGGTGCAGTTATTCGATGATGTGCTGCCGGTACTGGATGCGTTGAAACAGGATTTCACCCTGGTGGCGCTGACCAATGGCAATGCACATATCCGACATACCGGTCTGGCAGAACAGTTCGCCTTTCAGCTGTCGGCGGCGGATGTGCAGGCCTGCAAGCCCCATCCGGCGATGTTTGTCAAAGCCATGCAGCAGGCTGGTGTTGCTCCCCGTCACACATTGCATGTAGGTGATCACCCCCTGCATGATATCCAGGGTGCACGCAATGCGGGGATAGATGCGGTCTGGTTGCGCCGCTTTGCACAGCCCTGGGATGATCAGTATGCCGAACCCGCGCAGGCTTTCAGCGGCCTGCATGCGTTGCAGAACTGGCTGCTATCATCGGTTGCGGGCAAATAATACAGCGCGTGTATTTTCATATATAATGCGCCCAGCACAGCATTTTACTTAACCCACTATTGATTAACCCAGACATCAGGTTTGCCTTGATACATGAAGTATAAAACTGACGACCTTCGCATTTCCGGCTTACAGGAAGTGCTTGCTCCCGAAGAGCTGCACCGTGAATACCCCATAACTGATCAGGCATCGGATACGGTGCACCGTACACGTCAGGCTATTCATGACATTTTGCATGGCAACAGCGATCGCCTGATGGTGATAGTGGGACCCTGTTCGATTCATGATCCAAAAGCCGGTCGTGAATATGCAACGCGACTCAAAGCGCTGATTGATGAATTACAGGATGATCTATGCATCGTGATGCGGGTGTATTTTGAAAAGCCGCGTACCACGGTGGGCTGGAAAGGCCTGATTAATGACCCCCACCTGGATGACAGTTTCAATATTAACCATGGCCTGCGCCTGGCGCGGGGCTTTCTGCTGGATGTAGCGGATATGGGGGTGCCGGCGGGTACTGAATACCTGGATCTGATCAGCCCGCAGTATATTTCCGACCTGGTGAGCTGGGGCGCGATCGGCGCGCGCACCACGGAAAGCCAGGGTCACCGTGAGCTGGCCTCCGGCCTGTCCTGTCCGGTGGGTTTTAAAAACGGCACTGATGGTGGTCTGAAAGTGGCGGTGGATGCCATCCAGGCAGCCTCGCGTCCACACGTGTTTATGTCACTGACCAAGCAGGGGCACTCGGCCATTTTTTCCACCACCGGTAATGATGATTGCCATATTATCCTGCGTGGCGGTAAACAGCCCAATTACGATGCTGCCAGTGTGAAGCAGGCGACGGATCAGCTGGCAGAACAGGGACAGAACACGCGCCTGATGATCGACTGTTCCCATGCCAATAGCCAGAAAGACCATACCCGGCAAATCGATGTGTGCCGTGATGTGGCTGCGCAGCTGGCAGACGGTAATGACAATATTATGGGCGTGATGATCGAAAGCCATTTACAGGCGGGTCGTCAGGATGTGGAAGATCGGGATAATCTGCAATACGGCAAGAGCATTACCGATGCCTGTATTGCCTGGGATGAAACCGCGGTGCTGTTGCGGGAGCTGGCGGAAGCGGTCAGGGCAAGGCGCAAGCGTAACGGTCGGAGCTAGTTCAGTGGGTTGGCCCCACTAAAAGTCATTGGTCTTTAGTCAGACAAAACGACTAACGACTGGCATCTAGTCTTCAAAGGCGCGGTGCTGGCAGCTCATATTACCGCATTCTTTGTTGCTGCAGCTGTTTTGCTGTTCGAACAGCTGTTGCAGCTGTTGCCGGTTGATGGTTTTAATCGAGCGGCCGGAAGTGGAATCCAGCAGTCGCAGGCTCAGGTTCGGGCAGTCCAGCAGGGTATTGATCAAATCACTCATAATTGCGTCCTGTATTCTCTAAATGAGAATTATACTCATTTAGAGATCCTGTTCAAGTTTTATTCAGCGGCATCCTGAAAACATATCGCTCAGTCGGCTTAGCATAACAATTCCCATAACCGCTCGGCATCTCGGGTGGTTTAGCCGCAGGTAAAAAATCAGCCGGTGTGCAATAAATTTTAAATTATCAACACCTTAACAGTATTAATCCGCAGTGGCTGGCGTTATCATCAGCCATTCGTAATTTTTCAATAGCACAGCAGTATATGACTACCATACTTAAATCCGACAAGCTCGACCAGGTCTGTTATGACATTCGCGGTCCCGTTCTTAAAGAAGCCAAACGGCTGGAAGAAGAGGGACATTTGATTACCAAACTCAATATTGGTAATCCGGCGGCGTTTGGTCTGAATGCACCGGATGAGATCCTGCAGGATGTGATTCGCAATCTGGCCAACTGCCAGGGCTATTCGGATTCCAAGGGTGTGTATTATGCGCGCAAGGCGGTGATGCAATACTGCCAGGAAAAACAGTTTCCCGACGTTGATATCGATGACATCTTTCTTGGCAATGGTGTCAGTGAACTGATTGTGATGTCGATGCAGGCGCTGCTCAATAATGATGACGAAATGCTGATTCCGGCACCGGACTACCCGCTGTGGACGGCGGCAGTGAGTCTGTCCGGTGGCAAGCCGATACATTATCTGTGCGATGAGGCAAATAACTGGGAACCCAGCATTGAGGATATGGAGCGTAAAATCACTGCCAGAACCC
>JBFFND010000297.1:0-3742 GCA_041563375.1 Gammaproteobacteria bacterium
AACAGGTGTTCGGTGTTGACCTGGTCGAGTGGATGTTGCAGCTTGCTGCCGGTGATCTTGCGCCTTTAGATGAATTACAACAGGGCCTGTCATCGCAGGGGCATGCGATTCAGGCGCGGGTGTATGCAGAAGATCCGAACAAGGACTTTCAGCCATCTGCAGGCCTGTTAAGTGATGTGCAGTTTCCCCAGGCAGAAAATTTACGTATCGATCACTGGCTGGAAACCGGTATAGAAATTTCCCCGCTGTTTGACCCGATGCTGGCAAAAGTGATCGTTACCGCAGACACCCGCGAAGCAGCATTAAAACAACTGGATGAGGCGCTGGCTGCAACCAGCCTGTACGGGATTGAAACAAATATTAAATATGTGCGTGAAATTCTAAATACCGAGATATTCAGAAAAGGTGAGATATTTACCCGTTACCTGAATGAATTTATCACCCGGCCAACATCCATCGATGTTATCAGCTCGGGTACGCTGACCACGATTCAGGATTATCCGGCACGTGTTGGTTACTGGGATGTGGGTGTGCCGCCTTCGGGGCCGTTTGATCAGTATTCATTCAATCTCGGTAATCGGCTGCTGGAAAACGATGAAAACTGTGCCGGCCTGGAAATCACCCTGAATGGGCCCACGCTTAGATTCAATAATGACACCCAGGTTGTTCTCGCAGGTGCCGCGATGGATGTGCATCTGGATAATCAAGTCGTGCCATTCTGGCAGGTGATTGATATAACCGCGGGACAAACCCTGAAAGTCGGTAAGGCACAGTCTGCCGGTGCCCGTGCGTATCTCTGTATCAAGGGTGGTATAGACTGCCCCGATTACCTGGGTTCAAAATCCACCTTTACCCTGGGTCAGTTCGGTGGTCATGCAGGACGTGCGATTCGTGCCGGTGATGTACTGCACTTTAATAAGCTGACTGAAAAATCTGCAGTAAAGCCATTAGCTGAAAGCCTTAAACCGGAGATCAGCAACCACTGGGAATTGCGCGTGGTGTATGGTCCACACGGTGCGCCTGACTTTTTCACCCAGAAAGACATTCAGGTGTTCTTTGAAACCGAATGGGAAATTCATTATAACTCCAGTCGCACCGGTATCCGCCTGGTCGGGCCAAAACCAGAATGGGCGCGCAGTGATGGCGGTGAAGCCGGTATGCATCCCTCCAATATTCACGACAATGCCTATGCCATAGGCGCGATTGATTTCACCGGTGATATGCCGGTGATCCTGGGGCCGGATGGGCCGTCGCTGGGTGGTTTTGTCTGCCCGGCAACCGTGATCACCGCCGATCTATGGAAGCTGGGTCAGTTAAAAGCCGGTGACAGGGTTAAATTTATACCGGTGTTTATTGATGATGCAGTGGCCGAAGATAAGGCACAGATAGAGTCGATTAAAAAATTAGCGAAAGTAGAAAATACACTGCAGCCGGCGCCGATTACAACGCCGATCATTAAAACGTATGAGAAAAACCATTTCGGTGTCGAAATTGCCTATCGTCCGGCGGGTGATCAATACCTGCTGGTGGAATTCGGACCTCTAAAGCTGGATATAGAACTGCGCTTCCGCGTGCATGCACTGATGCTGTCACTGCAGGACGATAAACCCGAAGGCATGCTGGAGCTGACGCCCGGTATACGTTCACTGCAAATCCACTATGACAGTCAGTTGCTGTCACTCGCCTCACTGATTGAGTTGCTGGATACAAGCATCGGACAACTTAAAGATATTGAAGATCTGGAGCTGCCAGCGCGGGTGGTGCATCTTCCATTGAGCTGGGATGATGACGCCTGCCGACTGGCCATAGAAAAGTACATGCAGTCAGTGCGTCCTGATGCGCCCTGGTGTCCGAGTAACATTGAATTCATTCGTCGCATCAATGGCCTTGCCGATATCCAGCAGGTTAAGGACATCGTGTTCGATGCAAGCTACCTGGTGATGGGCCTGGGCGATGTGTATCTGGGTGCGCCGGTGGCCACACCGCTGGATCCACGGCACCGGCTGGTGACCACCAAATATAATCCGGCGCGCACCTGGACCGCGGAAAACTCGGTGGGTATCGGCGGTTCCTATATGTGCGTGTATGGCATGGAAGGTCCCGGCGGTTACCAGTTTGTGGGTCGTACCCTGCAGATGTGGAACAAATACCATAAAACCAGGGAATTCGAACGGCCCTGGTTGTTGCGTTTTTTCGATCAGATCCGTTTTTATGAGGTCACTGCAGATGAGCTCAAGCAGATCCGCCAGGATTTCCCCAAGGGGCGTTACAGCATCAAGATAGAAGAGACGAAATTTAATCTAAAAGATTACCTGGGTTTCCTGGCCGGGAACAAGCAGGAAATTGATAGCTTTACTGAACAGCGTGACAAGGCCTTTGATGAAGAATTACAGCGCTGGATTGCCTCCGGACAGATTAATTTCGAATCGGCGCAGGATCTGGCGAGCAGTGCGGGTGATGAAGATGAGCTGCCTGAAAACTGCGTGGCCATCGAAAGTCCGGTTGCGGGTAATGTGTGGAAAATGCTGGTGAAGGCGGGTGATGACATCGAGGAAGGCCAGCCGATGGTGATCCTGGAATCGATGAAAATGGAGATAGAAATCACCGCGCCACACGCTGGCCGTGTTTACGCGATTAACCGCAGCGAAGGCAGCCAGGTGAATGCTGGTCAGCCCTTATTGATTTTACAGGAAACGATTTAAGAGACGCGTTAATGAATTTAACTATAAGTCATTTGAAGCAGGCATACCGGGATAAGCAGCTGACACCGCGCAAGCTGGTAGAGCAGATTCTGCAACGCAGCGTTGATTATGCCGAGCATAATATCTGGATACACCCGTTAAGCCTGGCCGAACTGGAACCCTATCTTGCGTACCTGGATACACAGTCAGTGGATGAGCTTCCGCTGTACGGGGTGCCGTTTGCGATAAAAGATAATATTGACCTGGCTGGTGTGCCGACCACTGCAGCCTGTGTGGAGTATTCCTATACGCCGGACAAATCCGCCTTTGTGGTTGAGCAGCTGATCAGGGCGGGTGCGATACCAATGGGTAAAACCAATATGGACCAGTTTGCCACGGGGCTGGTGGGGGTGCGTTCACCCGAGCCCTGGGGTGCGTGTAAAAACGCCTTTAATAAAGATTATATCTCCGGTGGTTCCAGTTCCGGTTCATCGGTCGCGGTGGCGCTGGGGCTGGCCAGCTTTTCGCTGGGAACAGACACCGCCGGCTCGGGTCGTGTGCCCGCCGCATTTAATAACCTGGTGGGATTAAAACCATCAAAGGGCCTGCTCAGTATGAGCGGTGTGGTGCCGGCCTGTCGAAGCCTGGATTGTGTCAGCATTTTTGCCCTGACCACCGATGATGCCAATGCGGTACTCGAACAGGCGGCGATCTATGATGTGGATGACCAGTATGCACGGGCCATTCCGTTTGATAATAATGCGCGCCATTACGGCTTGCCAGAATCTACATTCAGTTTTGCCGTACCAAAGGCTGAGCAACTTGAGTTTTTTGGTAATGAGTCGGCACGCGCACTGTTTGATCAAAGTGTAGAAACCATGCAGTCGCTTGGCGGCATAAAACAGGAAGTCGATTTTTCGCTGTTTCTGGATGCGGCAAAATTGCTGTACGAAGGCCCATGGGTAGCAGAGCGTTATGTAGCGATTGAAGAAATGATTACTCAACAGCCGGAGGCTTTATTGCCGGTAATCAGAACCATTATTGGCAGTGCAGAAAACAGA
>JBFFND010000298.1:0-3741 GCA_041563375.1 Gammaproteobacteria bacterium
GACATAAGGCCACCAGCATTTCCACCGGCACTTTCATCCAGCGCGGTGGTTCGTGGGGAGTTTTCGGCAGGCCAATCGGCTCGCCATTAAAGAACACGTCGTGAATAAAGCGGAATGAATAGGCCACCGCAAAAATACCGCCGATGGTAATCAGCCAGGGCAGTAACCAGCCCAGCTCGAAATAGCTGCTGGCGCTGACCGCCTCGGCAAAAAACATTTCCTTGGAAAGAAAGCCGTTGAGTAGCGGCACGCCCGCCATGGAGGCGGCGGCCACCATGGCCAGCAGTGCGGTGTGCGGCATGTATTTCCACAGGCCATTGAGGCAGCGCATGTCGCGGCTGCCGCTTTCATGGTCGATAATGCCCGCCGCCATAAACAGTGAAGCCTTGAAAATCGCGTGGTTGATAATATGGAACACTCCGGCCACCGCAGCCAGCGGCGTGCCTATGCCAAACAGCACAGTAATCAGCCCCAGGTGGCTGATGGTGGAATAGGCCAGCAGGCCCTTGAGGTCGTGCTGGAACAGTGCAAAAAAAGCACCCAGCAGAAAGGTAATCAGGCCGACACTGCCCACAATCCACGACCACTCCGGTGTGCCGGACAGCGCAGGAAACAGCCGCGCCATTAAAAACACCCCGGCCTTGACCATGGTGGCGGAATGCAGATAGGCCGACACAGGCGTGGGCGCCGACATCGCGTTGGGCAGCCAGACATGGAACGGGAACTGCGCCGACTTGGTAAAGGCACCCAGCAGCACCAGAATCAGCATGGGTAAATACAGTGGGTGGCTGCGGATCACATCACCGGAATGCAGAATCACCGACAGCTCGTAACTGCCGCTGATATGCCCCAGCAGAATAAAGCCCCCCAGCATCGCCAGTCCACCGGCACCGGTAATTGCCAGCGCCATGCGAGCCCCCTGGCGTGCATCGGCGCGGTGTTGCCAGTAGCTGATCAGTAAAAACGAGGCCAGGCTGGTGAGCTCCCAGAACACCAGTAATTGAATAATATTTTCCGACAGCGCAATGCCCAGCATGGCGCCCATAAACAGCAACAGGTAACTGTAAAAACGCCCCATGCAGTCCTGCGCGGAAAGATAATAGCGGGCATAGAAAATGACCAGCAGGCCAATCGCCAGGATCAGCAGCGCAAACAGCAGGCCCAGTCCATCCAGCCGGAACACCAGGTCCAGCCCGGATTGCGGCATCCAGCTATAGCGTTCAATCAGGGTTTCACCGGCAAACACCGCCGGCATCTGTACCAGCAGCTGCAGCAGCGCAAGCAATGCAACCGTGCCAGCCGTCCATGCTGCATACAGCCGACCCAGATGTGCAGTCCACGCTGTGAACAGGCTGCCTGCAAAAACCGTGAGGAGGAGAGATAAAGTCATGGGGCTATATTAGCTGGCTTGTGTGCTTTGTGAAACTACCAGAGTCCGTATTAATTATTATTAATTGAGTACATAAAAAGCTGTTATATAGAGTAGTTGACGGGAAAGTAGTTCGACTGTCGGTGAATATTGCTAATGGCATTAGTCACTGGAGTTATTCTGGATACTATCGATATTCAGGCCCAGTTTTTCATGTAAGGCTTCAAGATTCTTCTGGTGAGACATAATAACCACCTCATCATCCAGTTGTATCTTCTCATCGTCATCCGGGATAATCAGTGTTTCGTTTCGATAGATACAAATCACACGACTGGGCCTGGACAGGGTTAATTCGTTAATCGCGCCAACATGTTCTTGCTGTGCAACAAATGAGAAAAAGCTGGCGTCATAACGAAACATGGTGGATAGCTCGAATGGGTCGCGACCTTCTAAAATATCGGCCAGCTGGTGACCAATGGTGCGCGATGGAATGATGGTTGCTTCAAGCCCCAGTTCAATACAGATATGTTCATAACTGGGATCTTCTATTTTGGTAATAACTTTTGAAAATCCTAATGAACGACCAACCAGGCTGGCAATGATGTTGGTCTGGTCCTGGCCTGTAAGGCAGTAGAGCACATCGGCGTCCTGGGGATTGGTTTCACGTAACAGTGAGGGCTTGCTTCCATCGCCATGCAGGAAGCCGCAGTCTATTTCAGTGCTTATCGTATCGATCTTTTCTTTATCGTTATCGATAATAATCACTTCATGGTTACGTGACAACAGCGTGTGTGCTGTCATTAATGCAGTGGAACTTGCGCCGACAAAAATGGCTTTCATATTAATTCCTTACGTCTGCCAATCCAGTTTGCAGGATACAATACTATGAGCAGTGCAATAATTTCCAGTCGCCCGAATAACATATCCATGCATAAAACCAGTTTTAGTAACACCGGCATATCCGCTGAAGTAATGCCAGTGCTTAAACCGACCGTGGCGGTTGCAGAGACAACCTCGAACAGGGCATTCATCGGTGCATAGCCATGTAACAAAAATACAAACCATGAAATAACAATAACACCAATAAATAAGAAAATAAGGATTAGTGCACGCTGTATTTCAGTGTCCTCTAGTGGCTTTCCGCTGAGCTTAGGGTAGTGCACGGCTTGTGACGGCATGGTGGTTCGCTGCAGTATAACCTGGATCAGGCGCATTAAAATCAGAAAACGTAACAGCTTTATACCGCCCGCTGTCGAACCAACGCCGCCACCAATTAGCATTGATATAGTCATCCCCAGTTTGGCGCTGTCATCCATGGTGCCCAGCTCGAGCGTGGTAAAGCCTGCTGTTGTTTGTGCAGATACACCAAGAAAGAAGGCATGGCCCAGTGCATCCTGCAGCTTCATTGCAGAACCAATGTACAGGGAAAGAAATAACAGCAGGCTTATCAGCAGAATCGCGATAATAAGAGCCAGGAGTTCTTTGTCACGAAGACCTGTGCGCCAGTTTTTTGAAAAAATAACGGCATAGAGCGTCAAGGGCAGGGCGCCGCACAGGCTTAAGCCGATGATAGTGAATCGGCTATACCAGCTATCAATACCTGCCAGGCTGTTATCAAGTGAAGAAAAACCACCGGTTGATACCGCAGCCAGTACATGGTGTACGGCCAGCATGCCATTGCCGGATACCAGCCAGACAGCAATAATGCCCGAGATTGTCAGTGAGCCATAGACAATCAGCATCTGGCGTGCATGAGTACGTGTTGTCGTCGCCAATGTCTCACCGCCCAGGGGCTCGCTCAGGCTGCGGCTGGTAACATGATGGCCCATCATGATCGCTACAGACAGCACCACGATCCCCAGACCGCCATACCATTGCATCCATGAGCGGGCGAATAAAAACGTTTGCGGCTGGTTTGCCAGATCTGTTGTCATCGACAGACCTGTGGTGGTTACAGCGGAGATCGCCTCAAATAAAGCATTAACAAACGTTAAACCACTGCCCATCAGTGGGAAGGTCATCAATAACGGGGAAAAAACAAAAGCCAGGGCAACAATGGTCAACGCCTCATTCGTCTGTATCTGCCTGGGTTCTGTAATAGATCGTGAAACAGCCCACAGGATGATTAATGCGGTAATAACCACCAGGTAACGTAAGGCGATCTGGTAATCCTGGAAAAGTACTGCCGCGCCCAGAGGTACAAGCGTCAGTATTGCCAGCATTAAAGCGAGCAAGCCGAGGTATTTGGCTAATACCGGTATGCGGACGGGATAATTCAGTTTAGAAGCCATATATATTCATTTTTATACCGTACCAATAGTGCGCAATTTATGGGTGCGTGAACATCTTAGAATTGCTCACACAACAGTATA
>JBFFND010000299.1:0-3738 GCA_041563375.1 Gammaproteobacteria bacterium
CGCCAGCTTGGCCTTGGCATCCTTGTCGCCGGACTTGGCCACCTTGCTTACGCGCAGCATGGCTTTTTCCACCGATTCCATATCCGCCAGCGCCAGCTCGGTGTTGATCACCTCGATATCGTTGAGCGGGTCGACCTTGCCGGCCACGTGCACGATGTCGTCGTTTTCAAAACAGCGCACCACCTGGGCAATGGCATCGGTTTCGCGGATATTGGCGAGGAACTGGTTGCCCAGGCCTTCACCCTTGGACGCACCGGCCACCAGGCCCGCAATGTCGACGAATTCCATGGTGGTGGGAATCACTTTCTGCGGCTTTACAATTTCCGCCAGTTTATCCAGGCGTGGGTCGGGCATGGGCACCATGCCCACATTGGGCTCGATGGTACAGAACGGGTAGTTTTCCGCCTGTATCTTGGCCTGTGTGAGTGCGTTAAACAGTGTTGATTTACCAACGTTTGGCAAGCCAACGATGCCACATTTAAAACCCATGTCTCTGTCCTGTTAATGTGTGCAATGCTGCACGATGCATTGCCGTTTATTTAGTGTGCAGACGGTGCACCGCTTTTTCCCAGCTGCCTTCGGCCAGCAGCGGCAATACGCGCAGTGCATCATCAATCGAATTATCTATGCTGATCTGTTCATCCTGCGATGCCCGATGCAGCACATAGTCAACCACCTGGGAGCGATCTCCCGGATGACCTATACCAATGCGCAGACGATGAAACTCTTTACCGAGGTGCGCAATAATATCCCGCAGGCCATTGTGCCCGCCATGGCCACCGCCGGTTTTCAGGCGTGCCGTGCCCGGCTCCAGGTCCAGCTCGTCGTGAGCCACCAGGATATTTTCCACGGGAATTTTATAAAAAGAGGCCAGCTTCTGCACAGCCAGGCCGCTGCGGTTCATAAAGGTGTCGGGCTTGAGCAGCCATACATCACGGCCTTCCAGCACCACCTTGCAGACCTCGCCTGAAAATTTACTTTCAGGACGAAAATGCGCGCCCTTAAGGCGCGCAATTTCTTCAACCAGCCAGAAGCCGGCATTGTGTCGGGTTTGTTCGTATTTCGAACCGGGATTGCCTAAACCGGCAATCAGCTCGATGCTTACTACCTTACCCGACATGCCGTAAAGCCCTTACTCTTCAGCAGCGGCTTCTTCTTCGCCTTCATCTGCAGCAGCACCGCCCTTAGGTGGGTGGATAGCAACAACCGCGGTGTCGTGGTCTTCGCCCTGCTTCATCGCCATCAGCTCAACGCCTTTTGGCAGCTTGATTTCAGTCAGGTGGATAGACTCACCGCTGTTCAGTGCAGACACATCCACTTCGATGAACTCGGGAATATCTTTTGGCAGACATTCCACTTCAAGCTCGGTGAATACATGGCTGAAGATACCGCCCTGCAGTTTGACGCCAGGCGCCACGTCTTCACCGATAAAGTGCAGTGGTACATTGATGTGCATCTTGTGCTTTGGATCAACGCGCTGGAAGTCGATGTGCATCACATCCACCTTGAAAGGATGGTGCTGCATATCACGCACGATCACTTTCTCGGCCTTGCCGTCAACTTTCAGGTCGATGATTGAAGAGTAAAACACTTCATTATCAACCTGTGGACGAATCTCGCGCAGGTCGATCGTCAGGTTGACGGGATCCGCACCGGCACCGTACAGGATGCCAGGCATTTTTGCTTCATGACGCAGGCGGCGGCTCGCACCCTTCCCCAGGTCTGTGCGCGTTTCAGCGTTAATAGTAATAGCCATTGGTTTAACTCCAACTGTGTATGCCAGGGCCACGCGACCATAGCCAAGGCGAAAAAAGGACTGCGGATTATACATAATGCCTGCGCCAAACGCACGGCTTTTAATTGCATCCCGAACAACAAAAAGCCCGCGAGGCGGGCTTTTTGTGGATAAATAGCGAATTCCCGGCCTGTCAGTGACTTATCAGTCCATATACATGGAGCTGACCGACTCATCCTGGTTCATTCGACGGATGGTTTCCGCCAGCATGGTGGCAACCGACAGCTGGCGAATCTTGTCGCAGGCCTCGGCTTCGGCGGATAGCGGAATGGTATCGGTCACCACCAGCTCATCCAGCTGTGAACCGCGGATATTATCAATCGCCGGGCCGGACAGCACCGGGTGGGTACAGTAGGAGGTGACGCTGGCGGCACCGTGTTCTTTCAGTGCAGCGGCGGCGTTACACAGGGTGCCCGCGGTATCGACCAGGTCGTCCACCAGCACGCAGTTTTTACCTTCAACGTCACCGATGATGTTCATCACCTGCGCCACATTGGCCTTGGGACGCCGCTTGTCGATAATCGCCAGGTCCGCATCACCCAGTCGCTTGGCCAGCGCCCGTGCACGCACCACGCCACCCACGTCGGGGGAGACCACAATCAGGTTCTCGTGGCGCTGGCGCCACACATCCCCCAGCAAAATGGGCGAGGCGTAGACATTATCGACCGGGATATTAAAGAAACCCTGGATCTGGTCGGCGTGCAGGTCGACCGTAAGAATGCGATCCACCCCCACGCTTTCGATCATATTCGCCACCACCTTGGCGGTAATCGGCACACGGCTGGAGCGCGGGCGGCGATCCTGGCGTGAATAACCGAAATAGGGCACCACCGCGGTAATGCGCTCTGCCGAGGCGCGACGCAGCGCATCGACCATTACCAGCAGTTCCATAATGTGATCGTTGGTGGGCTTACAGGTGGGCTGAATAACGAAGACCTGGCGGCCACGTACGGTTTCTTCTATTTCAACGCTGATTTCGCCGTCGCTGAAGGTTTGTACGGTGGCTTTGCCTAATGGCTGCTGCAGGTGGGCCGCAATGCGACGCGCCAGTTCCGGGTTCGCATTACCGGTGAAAATCATCAACTCGGAGTTGTTTTCATTCACAATGTTTTTCGCTACAGGGTTAGCCAGTGAAGGTTGTCTGAACATAAGCCTCAGACCTTATCAAATCCGCGTTGTGTATGATAGAGACAAAAACACATAACTCTATTTTACTCTGCAAGCCGTGTAGGCCTGCAGCATTGAAAGAAATCTGGCTGACTGGCTGCAATCGCTGGTTTGATTGCAGTTGTATCTTGCAGTGCGGGGTTTATGCCGGTCCTGCATTCCGCCTTTGGGGTAGTGCGTTTAGCACTGATTAAAATTGCGGCCTTGTTATCGACTGTCGGCAATTTTATCGAACTGCTTTCGCGTTCGAACCCTCCCGGTGGAGACTTAAATCTAGCGATCGAGTTTTGCTAATAAACAATGCGCCTGTGGCGCATTTTGCTATTCCATCGACCTTCTGAGAAATATCTTCCCTTTTACTACGGGAGGATTACTCGGGCTTCCTGCCCTCGCCCCTTCGGGGTCAGCGTAAAAAGCACGCTGCTGAAATTCGCTCCCGGCGAATTTCTCGAACCTCTTTTCGGTTCGAACCCTCCCGGAGGAGACTGCAATGCACTTTTTTATCGCATTATTAACGATACCTGCATTACAGTATTTTATATGGCTGGGCCGGGAGGATTCGAACCTCCGCATGACGGGATCAAAACCCGTTGCCTTACCGCTTGGCGACGGCCCAGTAACTCTGTGTACCTCGTAGCCCTTTTTACATGAACGACTACGGGTTTTAATCCCGTCAAAAGCGGACGGGATCGATTTTCTATCTTCTGGGCCGTTGCCTTACCGCCTGGCGACGGCCCAGTAACGCTGTTTAACCTGTAGTCACTTTAAACAAATAA
>JBFFND010000300.1:0-3722 GCA_041563375.1 Gammaproteobacteria bacterium
ATGTACCTGGCCGCCGCCGGTGTCGGTCGCCTGACCCTGGTGGATGATGACCAGGTTGACCTGTCCAACCTGCAACGGCAGATTATCCACGACAGCGACAGCCTGCAGCAGAACAAGGTGGATTCGGCGGCAAGGCGCATCGCCGCGCTTAACCCGGCGGTACAGACCCACTGCATTGCACGACGTCTGTCCCAGGATGAACTGCAGCAGCAACTTGAATCGGTGGACCTGCTGGTGGATGCCACCGACAATTTTTCCAGCCGTTTTATGATTAACCGCGCCTGTCATCGCACACAGACCCCGCTGGTGTCCGGCGCGGCGATTCGCATGGAAGGCCAGGTCAGTGTGTTTGACTTTAAAAAGGCCGACAGCCCCTGCTACCGCTGCCTGTATGACGAGGCTGGTGAGGAAGACACCAGCTGCAGCGAAAACGGCGTGATGGCACCGATGGTGGGTATTATTGGCTCGATTCAGGCGATGGAAGCGATCAAGCTGCTCACCGGCTACGGGGAAACCCTGACCGGCAAGCTGCTGATCAACGACGCGCGCTACCAGGACTGGCGTGTGATGAAACTGAAAAAAGACCCCGACTGCCCTGTTTGCGGCAACTCGCCCCTGTAAACCCACCAACCTAAACCGAGCATAGAGTTACCCGCATGACTGACTCCTACACCATCCCCCGCACCCTGGCCAACAAGCTGCTGACCCTGGCACAACACCAGCCCGAAGCCGAAATCTGCGGGCTGATCGCACAGAGCGATGATGAGCACTATCAACTGTACCCGATCAGCAATATCGCGGAAGAAAACGGACACCTGTTCGAAATGCACCCGCAGCAGCAGATCGATGCCTTCAAAGCCATGCGCGAGCAACAGCAGAGCCTGTTTGCCATCTTTCACAGCCACCCCCACAGTGCCGCAATCCCCTCGGTGCGGGATGTGAAAGAATCCGCCTATAATGACGCGCTGAACATCATTATTTCACTCAGCACCAAAGGTGTGCTGGATATGCGCGCCTACCGCTACCAGGATGAGCAGGTGCAGCCGGTTGAGCTGCATGTGGACTAATGCCCACCGCGGCGGCGATAAGTTTGCTACAATCAGAACGCATATGACGGCCTGCCTGATTAGCGCGACCAGGCGCGACATGGCTTTTGCGCGGGCACCTGGCGAATAACGATGACCAGTGAAGATGACAGCGACTGAATTACCCGCGACGAAACTGGTCATACATGAAGATGACCGAGAATAGCCAGAGCACCCACTTATTTTAATGACCCCGAATAATCTTATGAAGTTTTTAGCCGCCGTTTTAAGCCTGACAATCAGCCTGTTTCTCAGCGTGCCACTTGTGGCCAGCGCACAGTTCCAGCTGGAAACACTCAAACCGCTGGACGAGCACAGCCTGACCACCGCTGAAATTGTCAATCGCCTGTCACAACAGCATTACTATCGAAACCAGCTGCGCATGGATAATGATTTATCCTCGGTGGTGTTCGAACGTTACCTGAAAGAGCTGGATGGTAACCGCAGCTATTTCCTGCAAAGCGATATCAATGAATTCGAGCCGCTGCGCTACCGACTTGACGACGCCTTCCGCGCCCGCCGGGTTGATCCCGGCTTTGTAATTTTCAACCGTTACCAGCAACGGGTTGCGGAACGTATTCAGTTTATGCTGACACTACTTGAACAGGGCATTGATAAACTCGACTTCAAGGGTGATGACGTACTCTACCTGGATCGGGAAAACCACGCCTGGCCACAGAGCAAACAGGAACTGGATGAACTGTGGCGCAAGCGCCTGAAAAACGATGTGCTCAGCCTGCGCCTGTCCGGCAAGGAAGACGCGGACATCAATGAGCTGCTGGGCAAGCGTTACAATAACCAGCTGAAACGTATCCAGCAGAACAACGCGGAAGATGCCTACCGCATCTATATGAACACCCTGACCCTGAGCTATGACCCCCATACCCAGTATTTTTCACCCCGCGCCACCGAGAATTTTAATATCCGCATGCGCCTGTCGCTGCAGGGCATTGGCGCCATGCTGCAAAGCGAAGATGAATACACCAAGGTCACCCGACTGATTCCCGCAGGACCTGCCGATAAAGCCGGTGAGCTGAAAGCCAGCGATCGCATCGTTGGCGTCGGCCAGGGCAAGGACGGTGAAATCGTTGATGTGATTGGCTGGCGGCTGGATGATGTGGTGGATTTAATCCGTGGCGAAAAAGGCACGGTGGTGCGGCTGGCGATTTTAAAAGCCAGTGCCATCGACAGCAGCAACACTAAAGTGATTTCCATTACCCGTGACAATGTAAAGCTGGACGAACAGGATGCCAGCAAGAAAATTCTCGAGTTTAATACCTACGGCAAACCTTACCGTCTGGGTGTGATCGACATTCCCAAGTTCTATATCGACTTTGAGGCGGCCAACCGCGGTGACAAGGATTACAAAAGCACCACCCGCGATGTAAAAAAACTGCTGCAGGAGCTCAAGGCGGAAAACGTTGACGGCATTATTATCGACCTGCGTGACAATGGTGGCGGCTCGTTACATGAAGTGAATACACTGATCGGCCTGTTTATTGAAAACGGCCCCACGGTGCAGGTACGGGATATTTCCGGCCGGGTCTATATCAACCAGGACAAGGACAACGAGACAGTCTACGATGGCCCACTGGCGGTGCTGGTGAATCGACTCAGCGCCTCGGCCTCGGAAATTTTTGCCGGTGCAATCCAGGATTACCGTCGCGGCATCGTGGTGGGCACGCAAACCTATGGCAAGGGCACGGTACAGTCGATGATGCCGTTATCCCATGGGCAGATTACCCTTACCCAGCAGAAATTCTACCGTATTAGCGGCGACAGCACACAGAACCGTGGCGTGATTCCCGACATCCAACTGCCATCGCTGTATGACATCAATGAAGTGGGTGAGAACGCACTGCAGGCGGCATTGCCCTGGGACAAGATACAGCCCACACGCTTTAACGAACTGCATGACTTTTCTGCACAACTGCCAAAGCTACAGGCACTGCACGAAAAACGTGCCCAGCGCTCGGCGGATTTCCGGCACCTGGTTGAAACCAATCAGCTGATTGATGAACGCCGACGCATCAAGCAGGTGTCACTGAATGAAGCCGAACGTCGCGCTGAAAAAGAAGCCCTGGAAAGCGCGCAGATCGAACTGGAAAATAAACGCCGTAAAGCACTGGGACAGAAACCGATCAGCAGCCTTGATGAAATCGAGGACAGGCTGATCGATACCGAGCCTGAGGCTCAACTCGCCGATGAAGCGGAAAAAAGTGACGGGCCAACACCGCTACTCACTGAAACCGGCAATATTCTGATTGATTTTATCAACCTCAATTACCCAACCATTGCGCACAAGATTAACCGCCCGCTGCTGGCGGACTAATGTTAACGGGAATATAGTCAATGCGTCTGCTACACACCATGCTTCGGGTCGGCAATCTCGAACAGTCGATTCGTTTTTACACTGAAATCCTCAATATGAAATTGCTGCGTCAGAAAGATTATCCTGAGGGGCGCTTCACCCTGGCCTTTCTCGGCTATGGCGATGAGGCCAGCAATACCGCGATTGAACTCACCCATAACTGGGACACCACCGAGTATGACCTGGGAGACGGCTTTGGCCACCTGGCGGTCGAAGTCGACGATGTATACCAGGCGGTGGACAAAATAAAACAGCAGGGCGGCAAG
>JBFFND010000301.1:0-3708 GCA_041563375.1 Gammaproteobacteria bacterium
CGCTTGGAGAAGGTGGCCAGCAGGCGAGTGGCGAACTGGCTGGCGGTGGTTGCCACGGAGATTGCCAGTCGGCCGCTCTGTACCCCTTTGAGTTCCTCGATAACGGTTTCTGCCTCATCCAGCAGGTTGCGGATACGCTGTGAATAGAAGTACATTTCTCGCCCGGCGGTGGTCAGGTGAATCTTTTTACCCACCTGTTCAAACACCGGCAGGCCGATACTTTCTTCCAGTTGCTTGACCTGCATTGATACAGCGGGCTGGCTGAGGTGCAGAATCTCCGCCGCTCGGGTATAACTTTGTAGCCGGGCTACCGCTTCGAATACCTGCAGCTGTCTTAAGGTGACTCTCATAATAATTACCTAAGTCTCTGTTTATGGCGGTGTATAACCAAACATTTATTAAGATTTGATTAATTCTATAAGTTTTTGCTTATGGTAACAATTAAAAATATTGAATGTTTTTATGGTTTCTATCAATTATACTCTCCTCGCGTTGATTCACAGGGGTGCTGAATAGCAACCCAGGCGACTCAGGCCGGAACATACATGGTTCATTATATATGTGCGTTCTGGTGCAAAGAATTTTAAACCTTGCAACCTTGCTTAGGAGGCCATAATGGCTAAGAAGTACGAATCCGGTGTTAAAGAATACCGCGAAACATATTGGATGCCCGAGTACACTCCAAAAGAGACTGATATTCTGGCGTGTTTCAAAATCACGCCACAGGACGGTGTACCTCGTGAAGAAGTAGCAGCTGCGGTTGCTGCAGAATCTTCAACGGGTACATGGACCACTGTATGGACTGACCTGTTAACAGATCTGGACTACTACAAAGGTCGTGCGTACGCGATTGAAGACGTACCAGGTGATGATACCTGTTTCTATGCATTTGTTGCATACCCAATCGACCTGTTTGAAGAAGGTTCAGTTGTAAACGTACTGACTTCACTGGTTGGTAACGTATTCGGCTTTAAAGCACTGCGTGCGCTGCGTCTGGAAGATATCCGCTTCCCGGTTGCCTATGTTATGACCTGTAATGGGCCACCACAGGGTATTCAGGTTGAACGTGACATCATGAACAAGTACGGTCGTCCTATGCTGGGTTGTACTATCAAGCCTAAGCTTGGTCTGTCAGCTAAGAACTACGGTCGTGCGTGTTACGAAGGTCTGCGTGGCGGTCTGGACTTCACCAAAGACGATGAAAACGTTAACTCTCAGCCATTCATGCGCTGGAGACACCGTTTTGACTTCGTAATGGAAGCTATCCTGAAAGCAGAAGCTGAAACGGGTGAGCGTAAGGGTCACTACCTGAACGTTACAGCTCCGACTTCTGACGAAATGATGCGTCGTGCTGAATATGCGAAAGACATTGGCGCGCCCATCATCATGCATGACTACCTGACTGGTGGTCTGTCAGCTAACACTCAGCTGGCGCAATGGTGTCAGGACAACGGCATGCTGCTGCACATTCACCGTGCAATGCACGCGGTACTTGACCGTAACCCGCACCACGGTATCCATTTCCGTGTATTAACTAAAGTATTACGTCTGTCTGGTGGTGACCACCTGCACTCAGGTACGGTTGTTGGTAAGCTGGAAGGCGACCGCGAAGCGACTCTGGGCTGGATCGACATTATGCGTGATTCATACATCAAAGAAGATCGCTCACGCGGTATCTTCTTCGATCAGGACTGGGGCGCAATGCCAGGTGTTATCCCTGTTGCATCAGGTGGTATCCACGTATGGCACATGCCAGCGCTGGTTAGCATCTTTGGTGATGACTCGGTACTGCAGTTCGGTGGCGGTACATTAGGTCACCCATGGGGTAACGCTGCTGGTGCGGCTGCTAACCGTGTTGCGGTTGAAGCTTGTGTTGAAGCACGTAACCAGGGTCGTGAGCTTGAGAAAGAAGGTAAGGACATTCTTACTAACGCTGCCAAGCACAGCCCAGAACTGGGTGCGGCTATGGAAACTTGGAAAGAAATCAAGTTTGAGTTTGACACAGTTGATAAGCTGGACGTTAAGCACAAGTAATTTGGTTATTACCGGGCAGGTGAATGCCTGACCCGGTAACAAATTACCCGAGCTGATCGTACAGACGATTTCAGAAAACTAATTGGAGTAAATCACATGAGTGATATGCAAGATTACAAATCAAGCTTAAGCGATGCTTCTAGCCGTAAGTTTGAAACTTTCTCATACCTGCCAGCGATGACTGATGAGCAGGTTCGCCAACAGATCCAGTACATTGTAGACAAGGGCTGGAATCCAGGTATCGAGCACTGTGAACCAGAAAATGCGTTCCAGAACTACTGGTACATGTGGAAACTGCCAATGTTCGGTGAAACCGACGTTGACGCGATCCTGGCTGAATGTGCAGCCTGTCATAAAGCGCACCCAGACAACCACGTTCGTCTGATGGGCTTCGACAACTTTGCACAATCTGCAGGTGCGTCTATGGTTATCTACCGCGGTAAAGCTGTTTAATCAGTCCGGGGTTAATACCATAAAAAGAGCCCCTGGACTGCAGCCGCAGACAGGGGCTTTTTTATGTACAGGATGTACGGTATTTCGCGAGAGGCAGGATGCCGGTAGCGGTTATGTACAGGATGTACGGTATTTCGCGAGAGGCAGGATGCCGGTAGCGATACGTATGGGATGTACAATATTTCGCGAGAGCAATGTACATATTGAAAACACAATGGTTTTCAAAGCATGCAAAAACATGCACTATGTTTACCTGCTAACACATAGCATTGTAAATAGTTAAGTTTCAGTCACTCATATTGCAGCAATGCAACGTGCAACAAAACCTGGTGTGGACTAAAAATGGGAAGACCTGATAAATATGTCGGTATCGACAACGACGTTCAAGGTGGCATGACAACAATCGGCAAAATCATTCGTGATGCCTGGGTGTTTGGCTTGCTGGATGAGTCGGAAACCTGTGAAGGCTGGAATCTTGCAGGCATTGATGCATTGCTGGATAAGGTGAATGCCGAGTGGGATAAATACGGTTGCCTGGTTAGTCGTCTGCCGGAAGACCTGTTCGAACGACATCAGCGAATTCATGGCGCAGCGGTTAAAAATGCACGCGAAGCTGGCTGGTCTGGTGAAGTAGAAACAGAAGACGAAAAATAAGCGGGTTGAAACTGGTTACACTTTCATTACCCGGTACCGCTTATTAAACAGAATTAATAACATTATTTTTGTGCCCTGGCGTCTAAAAATAATGCGTTTTAAATAGTTAAATTTACAACAGAACATCAATATCAAAAAGGGTGTGTCATGTCAGAAAATACAGTGGATCCACAACAGTACGTTATCAAACAGGAGCCTTACTACGAAGCAGTAGGTGACGAGGTTGAGCTTTATACCGCAGCATACAATGCGCGTATGCCTATGATGCTGAAGGGCCCAACCGGCTGTGGTAAATCACGTTTTGTTGAATACATGGCGTATAAACTGCAACGTCCTCTGATTACCGTTGCCTGTAATGAAGATATGACTGCATCGGATCTGGTGGGGCGTTTTCTGCTGGATAAAGATGGTACAAAATGGCAGGACGGCCCCCTGGCCACCGCAGCGCGTATCGGTGCCGAAGTAGATCCGGGCATTCGGCACCTCCGTTCCCGCAAGCCAGCTCATCCAGACGAAGGACGAGAGCGTCAGCAGCGCCAGGAGGGACGCAAGCAGGCGACGAGACCC
>JBFFND010000302.1:0-3695 GCA_041563375.1 Gammaproteobacteria bacterium
ACAGAGTACGTGGCGACAGGGCCCCAGCCTGCGAGCAATCAGGCTGGAGTCCGGCAGCTCGGCGATACGAATCGCCAGGTCAAAACCTTCCTCGACCAGGTCGATCTGCCGGTCATCCAGCTGCATGTCGATGGAGACCTCCGGATAGTGCCGGGCGAACTCTGCCAGCCCGGGGGCGATGTGCAGGATACCGAACGACATGGGGGTATTGAGCCTGAGTTTGCCACGGGGAGCCTGCTGCAGTTGCGAAACCTCGGCCTCGGCCGCGGCGATCTCGCCCAGGCCCCGTTGGCTGCCGCGGTAAAAGGCCTGGCCCGCTTCGGTCAGGCTCAGTCGGCGGGTGGTGCGGTTTAATAAGCGGGCACCGAGCCGATCCTCCAGGCGGGAGAGGTACTTGCTGACTACCGGGCGTGATAGCCCGAGTTGCTCAGCAGCTGCGGTAAAACTGCCGCTTTCCACCACCTGAACGAACACCGCAATGTCAGTTAGATTGTCCATTTTTGCGCCTATTAGTAAATATATGAAAACAGTATTGTTCAATATTGCATAATTATCAATTTTATAATTACGAGTAACCTTGTTTCGAGACGTGCCAATAGCGATTGGCGCATTTACCACCCCCTCAAACAAGGAGGACTCGTTATGAAAAAACTACTGAAATTCCCACGCTGTATCCTGTTACTGATCCTGCTGGCGGGCATCGCGGCCTGGTTTACCAATGCTCTCGCCGGCGAGTCGGTGGGTACCAGCCCCTGGGGGCCTGATGATGAAATTGGTCGCCTGAACCTGATGACGCCCGCTTCACAGCAGGCTGTTCTCTCAAGAATCAGTGGCGGGGCCAGCTATGACCTCTCGGTGGAATACTTTATTGGTATGCCCAGCTGGCAGGCCGCGGGTGATCCCCATTACCGCATCTGGATGACCCACACGCCACACGGTACGCTGATCGATGACCCGCTCAAACTGGGTCCGGCGATGAATCAGCATGTCAGTTACACCGGCGCTGCGGTTTCCATGTACACCCACATGGGAACGCATATCGATGCGCTGAATCATTTTGGCCTGAACGGTGAAATCTGGAACGGTTTTAAAGCCAGTGAGCATCTCGGTGATCGTGGCTGGAAGGTGGCCGGTGCAGAAAACATTCCACCGATCATCGCCCGTGGCGTGTTAATCGATGTGGCCGCAGCTAAAGGCCTGGATATGTTGCCCGATGGCTACCGGATTAGCCGTGATGATCTGCTGCAGGCACTGCAAAAACAGCGCACAGAATTACACAACGGCGATGTGGTGTTAATTCGCACCGGTCGCATGCAACAGTATGAAGACAGCAGCGCCTATATGAAAAACCCGCCGGGTCTGGGCATGGCCGCGGCTCGCTTCCTGGTCGAGGAAGGTGGCGCGATGATCGTCGGTGCAGACAACCTCAGTTTCGAAGCCTTTCCTTCTGAAGATGAAAACAACTATGTGCCTGTGCACAGTTACCTGCTGGCGCAGCAGGGAACACCGATTCTTGAACTGGTGTATCTCGAAGAGCTTTCCAGGGAAAAACTGTATGAGTTTGCGTTTATTGCTGGCTCATTGAAATTGCGTGGCTCCGATGCAGCACCTGTCAGGCCGATTGCCTTTGCACTGCGTGCAGAGATGGAGGTGGATCATGATCAGCATTAACCGGCTTGATCATATCGGCGTGCGCGTCAGCGACTTCAAATACGCGGAAACGTTTTACCGGCAATTCGGTTTCAGGGTAACACGAAGGGATCCCGAAGAAGGCGTGGTGGTACTGCGTCATCACAGTGGGCTGGAACTGAATTTGCTGGACTCCGCAAGCCGGCAGCAACAGACCGAAAATATCTTAATGGATATCGACATTAAGTGGCCGGGTTATACCCATATTGCACTGCAGGTTCTGGATATTGCAAAGGCAGTGAATCACCTCACGAAGATGGGCATTGCGATCACCGAGGGTCCGGTCACCTTTGGTGATGGCAAGACCTCGATATTTTTTCGTGACCCGGATCGTAACGTCATCGAACTGACCCAGTTGCCACCTGCATATCACACGGCACAGGAGGTGAACCGATGAAAGCCTTAATACTGCTTATCGTCTCCGGCATCCTGGCAGCGGGTGTTTTTATAACCGGTAAACAGGCGGGCAGTGAACAGCTGTCGCCATTACTGATCCTGTTCTGGCAAATGACGGGTGGTGCACTGGTGGTGTGGATCGCTGCCATGCCTGCTCGACAGTTTCCGCGCTGGGACAGGGAGCATCTACGCTACTACCTGTTCGGTGGGTTTCTCGGCGTCAGCCTGCCGTATGTGCTGGCCTTTATCGTGCTGCAACAACTACAGGTTGGCATAGTCGGTCTGCTAACTGCGTTATCGCCGATCATGACCTATGCCATGGCGCGACTACTGAAACTGGAAGCGGGGCATCCATTGCGATTACTGGGACTGATGTTTGGCCTTGCCGGCGTGGCGATGCTGGTTATGCCTGGCAATAACCTGGCCCTGTCAGCAGACTGGCCATCCATGCTAATGGCGCTGGCTATCCCACTGTCGCTGGCAGCCAGCAATATCTACCGCAGTCGTTACTGGCCCACTGGCAGTACAGCCGTGCCACTGGTTGTGGGGATGTTGTCGGTGCAGAGCGCAGGGTTGCTACTGGTTAACCTGTTAAGCGGCAATTTTTACAGTGATCCTTCCTCGATAGAAGATACCGGACTGGTACTGATGGTGCTGGCGATCATGGCAGGGGCGTCCTACCTCAGTTCGTTTAACCTTCTAAAAGTGGGTGGACCGGTTTACCTCAGCCAGATGGGGTATGTGATTACCGCAGCCACTATGCTGGCCGGGGTGTTGCTGTGGGATGAACATTACGACACAAGCGACCTGCTGAGTATGGGAATGATACTGACAGGGGTTCTGTTAACAACCGTCACGCAGATGATTCAACAGGCAAAAAAATCGCCCGCCATTGCTCATCAGCAATGAAGGGCTGACCAGATTAAAAGGACAGGATTATGAATATTATAGACGCTTTAAACTGGCGTTATGCCGTCAGACAATTTTCACAACAACGCATCGAAGAAGAGAAAATAAACCAGCTGATAGACGCTACACGACTGAGTGCAACCTCCTATGGTTTGCAACCTTACCGGATGATCGTTGTGAATGATATGCAGACACGAAACAAGCTGATGCCATATTCTCTTGGCCAGCAGAAGGTCGTGGAATGTTCGCACCTGGTTGTGTTTGCAGCTCAGACCGAACCAGGTAATGACATGATCAACGAATACATTCACTCGGTTGCCCGTGTGCGTCAGCAATCGATCGATGAATTAAACGGTCTGGCTGAGCATATGAAGTCGGTATTTGCGGATATGTCCAGTGAACAGAAAACAGCATGGGCGCATCAGCAGGTACACATTGCGCTGGGCACCATGCTCAGCGCACTGTTCGCGGCCAGCACGCTCTTTCTGCAGAACTACCTCGAAGACCAGTTGATCGGGGCCACCCTCAAGCAGGAGCTGGACGATTACGTGGCCCAGTTGCGGGAAGACCCGAGCGTGGTCGAGCCTTTCTACACGCGCATCCAGGGCTACATCACCCGCCCCGGTGACCCGAACCGATCGGTGACGGCCCAGATCCGCGCCCTGGAGCCGGGCGTACACGAGGTCCAGACTCCGGAAGGC
>JBFFND010000303.1:0-3688 GCA_041563375.1 Gammaproteobacteria bacterium
CTGTTCTACATTGGGTTATTGAACACCACATGAACAGTAAAGAATAAATGTTAATATTTAATTAACGTTCCGAAACACGGAAAAGCACAGAGGATTAAAGAACCTCTCCCTTTAACCCACCGCTCATTTCAGTAACGCCATATCTACTGAGAGTTTTTACCCTGACCTCGAATATTGCCTTATACAGACGCTTTAACTGCTTCGAACCCACATAGTCATACGCATTGATAATTTTCAATGATGCACCTCCCCGTATTCCTAGAATAACAACCAGTTGATACAGGCGACTAACGAGGCGGCGAACAACACCGGTGTAATCAAGCGCCGCGCTCAGCACCAGCAATGAAGCAATGGCAATCACTGCCGGGCTGGAAAATCCGGCCAGTGCCTGAGCTGGCTGCAGACTGCCGGCGATGACCAGTGCCAGCAAGCCCGCCACAGCGATACCGTCTGCGGCCAGCCGGTCGCTGGCCAGCAGCACGATCACCACACCCAGGATCAGCCACACAATCATACTTTCCATATTCATAGCATGCTCGTCAGAAGATGAGTTTAAGCATGGTGGTTATGATTATTACGCGCATTGGTAAATATCAATGCCGATCATCTGCCTGCATTACAGGCCAGGCACGAAGTCAGCAGCAGGTGCTGAAGCAGGCACATGAGCGCTGCAGGCAGATTGAAGTTAAAGCGGGTAAATCAACGGCACAGATTCGTGATCTACTATAGATCGTTACCCTCGCGCCTGGGGATCAAGTGAAAATGCACATGGCATATTTTCTGCCCGGCCTCCCTGCCCGCATTGGTCTTGAAATTAAACCCCCTGACGGTTTTTTCCTGTTTTAGTATGTCATCGTGACATTTCTTGGCGAGCTCGAAAATACTGACGATCTCGGCCGAAGGCAGATCAAACGCCTCATCGTAGTGCTTTTTGGTAATAATTAAGGTGTGCAGTTCCGTGTCCGGATATTTATCCAGTATTGCATAGGTGTGTTCGTTTTCTGCGACGAGATCAAATTTTTCATAGCCACAAAACAGGCATTCGTCTTTAGACATAAGGCAACTTTTAACACCAGTAGTGAGAAAAACAGATTGTAATAGTCAGACGTTTATTATCTTTATTCAGTGGCCGCAGGTAATTGAAAATTATCAATGGCACATACACTTCCAGTGCCGCCTTACCCACACCACGGGTAAGGCCAGGCGTTATTCTCCAGCTTTTACGTCTATTCCTGTAGCGTCGAATAATGAACCCAATATCATTGAGCTATTACCTTGATTTAACATAACAACAGAACAGCTGTAGCAATGCAAGTCCGGCCGTTTGACGCTATTTCGTACATTCACTGCCTAAACCAGCCGCTCTATAATTGCCGGAAGTTCCTCGATCAGTTTATTGCGTGGAAGCACAGCCGCCAGGCGCGCTGAGTCCGGCAGCCCGTCCGGGTTGCTGGTCACCAGAATAACAGGCAGATCACGGTTTTTTCCTCGCGTAGTGCGCAGGGCAGCCGCCACGGCGGCACCATCCATATCACTCAGTTCACGGCCGATAATGGCGATGTCGAATGGCTCCCGCAACAGGGCCTCCAGCGCCGATAATCCATTGTCCACGGCCGTTATCTTTACACTCTCTTTAGCCAGTATGGACTGATACAGGGTACGCATACTGGCGGAGGTTTCCACAATCAGGCATGCCTTGTGGTTTTTCTGCAACGACTTACGCAAGGCTTCAAGTTCCGTTTCGACAGGGGTAAAGTCTGGGCCGACATGGTCAGTCGCTATCTCCATCGCCTGTCGAAGTAACGTTATATATGCAAGTGCAGTGCTGACAAAACTTGAGCCGATATCTGCTCGCACATTATTTTCGCTCAACAGATCTTCAAAATGATGGCAAATCGTCGTCATAACCGATAGCCCATGGGTGCCGCCTGACCCCTTAAGGCTGTGAACCTGTCGGAATAACTCCATAAAAAGTTCTTTGTCATGCGGATTTTTTTGCAACGCCAGAACCGATGCATCCAGCGCATCGCAACGATCGGGCACTTCCGCGAGAAAGTCGTTTCGCATGGCCACCAGCAATGCCGCAAAAGTTTCCATGCTCTGCGTCATGCCGGTTTCGCCTCCTGCACCTGGTTGCGGCCACCCCGCTTGGCTGTGTACAGGGCGTCGTCAGCACTCACCAGTAACTCTGCGCCATTACTCTCGGGGTATTGTGTCGAGCACGCCAGACCAATGGAAATGGTGCAGCTGAAGCTCTGCCCTTCATGACTGTATTGCAGCGATGAAAAACGCTGACGTATATCATCCAGTAATAGCCTGGCATTTTCCACATCACAATCAGGCAGTACCGCAACGAATTCCTCGCCACCGTAGCGCCCGACAATATCGGACTGACGCAGGCGCTGTCGCAATAATGTGGCGACCGCGGCGATCACCACATCACCCATGGCGTGTCCGTAATTGTCATTAACCGCCTTGAAGTGATCGATGTCCAGCATGGCCAGGGTAACAGGCTTAGCGAAGCGCTGTGCACGCTTCACCTCCAGCTCCACCGCTTCCTTGATACTGGCGTGCTTGAGAAGCCCGGTCAGGCTGTCCTTGCTGATCTGCTCCTCCAGCTGGCGTGCGCGGGCAATGCGAGCCCGTGCAGCAGCCACCAGCTGGATATCAGAAATCGGCTTGGTCAGGAAATCATCCGCGCCACGCTCCATGGCCTCGATCTGTTGTTCAATATCGGTTTCCGCGGACAGGTAAACAATCGGCAGATTGGCGTATTTATCATGCTGACGGATCACACCTGCAAGGTCAGGTCCGGAATAATCAGGCATATACAGATCCAGTAGCACAAGCTCCGGCCGGAAGGCGGCAATTTCTTGCATGATGTCCTGTTGTGATTGCAACACCTCCGCCTCCATGTTCGCGGTCAGCAAAACCAGGCGCATACGCTCCGCCAGATCCTTATCATCGTCAACAATCAGCACTCGCTGCGGAGGCGCACGACGCTGCTCAAAAATGCGCGCGATCCGGTTCACCAACCTGGGCACATCAATCGGCTTGAGAATATAGCCCATACCCCCTAGACGTGCGGCGCGCACGCGAGAGACAAAATCATCATGCGCAGTGATAAACAGCAGAGGGCAGTTCAGCACATGCAGTGCCGGATAGCGCCCCAGCGTCTCGGTGGTGTTTTTCCCTTCCAGATCAAACATCACATCCATAATCAGCAGATCCGGCTGTTCATTTTGTGCGGCGAGTTCGGCATCTTCGATGCGTTCGAACAGCCGAATCACATAATTGAAAGATTCAAGCTGATGCATCAGCTGCTGCCCCAGTTCGACATCATCTTCCACCAGCCAGATACAGAGCCCCTTACCGGATATCGTTTCAGGATCTGGCAAAGTCGTATATTGCCGGGTGGGTTCGGCTTCATCCACGGTCTCGTGAAGCGAGGCCAGATCCTCAAGCAGAGAACTTAGTGCAGCGCCATCCAGAGATATCGGCTCACTCTCCAGCCAAGCCTGGATCCGTTGCTCCAGCACACGCGATGCCGCACTCAGCTCTGCACAACCAAAACTGCCTCCTGCACCGGCGAGCTTGTGCAGACGCTGGTGCAACGCCTCAAGACTGGCTCGATCCCGCTCTCCACCACGCAGACCATTACACAGTGACTGCAGAGTCGCCAGTTCAC
>JBFFND010000304.1:0-3676 GCA_041563375.1 Gammaproteobacteria bacterium
CAGTGCCTCCTGTGAATAAGCAACACCCGCACCTGCCAGACCTTTTTCTGCGGTGCTGTAACCGTGTGCAAAGTAACCGTTGGTTGCATATGCTGTTGGTGCAATCAGTGCACCGGAAACTGATAGGGCTATTAAGGACTTCTTAATACCACTTGACATAATTGTGATCCTCAAATGAATTATACGTTTTTGTAGCAACGTATTTTTATAGTAATGACGCCTACATCCCGGCATCTGAAAAGATTAAATGCTTGCCCTAGCGAGCCGCAAACATTCTCAAAACAAGCCTGCAAAGTCAATCAATTAAAGGCTTTTGCGCAGAGTTTTAAAGTGTTTTAGTAGACAAATCGACATTAATCAATGAGGCCAGTATAAAAAACAACATGAATTATTATTTGCTAATTTTCTAATACTTATGTTTTACACAATAAAGCCAGCATTTATCCCCTGCATAATAAATTCCATGCGCACTATCAACCAGATTGGCTTTATCCCCGTTTCGCAAAATGCTCAGGCAAACATTATTTTTTTCACAAGCTGATCTGCAGCTCGGCATTTAGTTTGTGTAACAACCCAGACGGCAAAGGTGTTGCAGGCGTAACGCCACTCCAACCGTGACATGTGCATCAACAAATAGATTCAGGATTCATAAATGACTGGCACGAAAGCCATAGAACGCACGGCCATGATAGCCGTGCATGTAATACTGCGCCGCAGGGTGTCATACTGACAGGTGGCGTAACACTAAAATTGATCAGGCTTTCAGCGGCATGCCTTTTTGCGCCCAGGCAATAATGCCGCCCCGCAGGTTATAGACATTATCGAATCCCTGTTGCGCCATAAAACCTACGCCCTGGGCAGACCTTGCGCCACTGCGACAATACAGAACAGTCAGCTCATCACTGTCTATTTCATGCAACCTTGCCGGCAGGGTGTGCAGGGGCAGCTTTTCTGCATTGGGTATCATGCCCTGAGCCATCTCCGCAATACCGCGAACGTCCAGTAATCTCAACGACCTGCCTTCCTGCAGGTAAGACTGAAGCGTATCCACATCAAGCTCTTTAATTCCGAACATATTTAATAACACCTACATAAGAGAACATTAATATTCCAATTGTAACCGATTTTTTTGTCTGATGGATACACCCTGACTGTCTATTACCCTCTCAATGGCCAATTCTGGCGTTTTTTTGGAGAAACACAAAAAAAACTTATAAATCAAAGATATACATTACATTTATAGTGTCGAGCACGCGTCGTCATTAACCACCTATCTACTATCTAAAAAAAAACTTATTCTAATACTTGCCTTTTATTAACATTCGATTGTATGGTTAATCATTAAAAAGTAATACGATCGACTAATTAATTAAATTATAAACTGGTTTAAGCGGAAGCACCGTGGCAATTTCAGCATCAGCAAAAACACAGCGACCCGGCCAAAACATTAGGAGTGAATTCAAATGAGCGATCCAAAGCTAACTATCATCGCAACAAAAGGCACCTTAGATTGGGCATACCCCCCCTTCATTCTTGCCAGCACAGCAGCGGCACTAGGCATGCAGGCATCTGTCTTCTACACATTCTACGGCCTGAACCTGCTTCTGAAAGACACCAGCGCACTGAAAGTGACCCCAACCGGCAACCCCTCCATGCCAATGAAAATGCCAATGGGTCCAAAATGGCTGAAAAGCATCGACTTTGGCCCTAAAATCCCAAATATCATGTGGAACATCCCCTTCATGGACAGCATTGCCACAACCCTGATGAAAAAAACCATCTCTAACTGTGGTGTTGCAACTATCGATGAATTACGTGACCTGTGCCAGGAAGCGGAAGTTAAATTCCTTGCCTGCCAGATGACGGTTGAACTGTTCGGCTACAGCCATGACCAGTTTATCGACGGCGTTGAATACGTTGGTGCGGCAACCTACTTCGAAGAATCTTCGGATGCAACTCAGTCACTGTTTATCTAAATTAAACAACGCCTGAGCCGGTGCCAGCACCCGCAAAAGCCACTTGAGTCTCAAGTGGCTTTTTTTTATGCACAGGAAGTGCGGTATTTTGCGAGAGGCATGGATGCCGGTAGCGATATGCTCAGGATGTGCGGTATTTCGCGAGAGGCAAGGACGCCGGTAGCGATATGCTCAGGATGTGCGGATACGGTAGTCATTCGTCGTTAGTCATTCGTCGTTAGTCATTCGTCGTTAGTCGTTAGTCTTTTGTCGTGAGTCAAAACACCAGGGCGGTTTTTGCTGCCAGAAGCGATATGCAAATACTCTATAAGCTACTCAAGGGCACTTATTTTCAGGAAAGATGTCCTATAAGGCGAGATTTAAACTTTAAATACTGGCGCAAAACCTGTGCCGGGATGGCACCCAGATTGAAATATACCAGCCGGACCAAACCATTAAATGCACTGCTGACAGCCGTTTTTATCGGGCTGTCAGCCTGTTTAGCTCTTGCGCCCGCTCATGCAGAGCTGCCTACCCTTGGCGACCCCACCCAACAGAGCTTTAGCCCATTTAATGAATACCTGATGGGCAAACAGTTTTATATGACCCTGCGCGCCAATGTGCCGTTTATTGAAGACCTGGAAGTCGACGACTATGTGAATACACTGGGCCAGCGACTGGTCTCCCACACCGACCATGTAGACCGTGATTTCAAGTTCTTTGTCATTGATATCAACAGCATCAATGCCTTCGCCGGTCCTGACGCCTATCTGGGCTTTCATAGCGGTCTGATACTCGCTGCAGAAAATGAAAGCGAGTTTGCCGGTGTTATGGCCCATGAAATATCCCATGTTACCCAGCGCCACCTGGCGCGTGCACTCACCGAGTCAAGCACCAATCCGGCCACCATGTTTGCAACCATACTGGCGGGTATTCTACTGGCTTCGCAAAACCCCGATGCCGGTGCAGCGCTGATTTACGGTGGCCAGGCGGCACTGATACAGTCCCAGATTAATTTCACCCGCAGCAACGAGCATGAAGCTGACAGAATCGGTATCCGCATATTACAGGAGGCCGGCATTAACCCTGAAGGCATGGCCAGCTTTTTTGAGACACTGCTAAAAAACACTGACAGCAATAACCTGCTCTCACAGATGGAATACCTGCGTACCCACCCACTCAACAGCACCCGGGTGGCCGAGGCAAGAAACCGTATCAGCGAACAAAGCCGGGCATTACGTGATGACAGCCTGGACTTCCAGCTAATGCGCAGCCGCATTCTACTCCAGACACAGAAGGACCCCGCACAACTGGTGAAACAGCTGGCAGACCACGGGGAAGCCGGTATCGTCAATGATTACACCCTCGGCCTGGCCTACACCGCCAACCGTCAGTTTGATAAGGCGATTGAAAAACTGGCACAGTTAAGCCGAGCAGAAGATCACCCCTGGATCAAGCTGGCACTGGCTGATGCCTACCTTGCCGCGAACCAGGCAGAACAGAACCTGGAGCTACTGCAGCAGCTCAACGCGCTATACCCTAATTACCTGCCGGTATCCATTCGCTATGCACGAGCCCTGATCAATAACAAGCATGCGAAGCAGGCTATTCTACTGCTTAACCAGCAGTTAAAATCACAGAAAAAAGCCGTGGTCTACCAAACATTAGCGCGCGCTTATTTTACCGAAAACAATATTGCCCTCGCACTGGAAGCAACCAGC
>JBFFND010000305.1:0-3674 GCA_041563375.1 Gammaproteobacteria bacterium
GGTGAATATCAAATACATCGACTCTGAAACCCTGGAAGGTGGCGATATGAGCCAGCTGCAGTCACTGGACGGAATTCTGGTGCCCGGCGGTTTCGGCAAACGGGGCGTGGAAGGCAAGATTGCCGCGGTGCAGTATGCCCGCGAGCACAAGATACCCTATCTGGGCATCTGTCTGGGCATGCAGGTGGCGGTGATTGAGTATGCCCGGCACATGGCGGCGATGGGGGATGCCCACAGCACCGAGTTTGATCCACACACCACGCATCCGGTGATCGCTCTGATTACCGAATGGCAGGATGAGTCCGGCGAAACCGAAGTACGCGATGAGAACTCCGATCTGGGTGGCACCATGCGTCTGGGTGCGCAACCCTGTAAACTGTTGCCGGGCAGCAAGGTCAGTGAGATTTATGCAGCGGACACCATTTCCGAGCGTCATCGCCACCGCTATGAGTTCAATAACACCTACCTGGAAACCCTGCAGCAAAAAGGCCTGGTGATTTCTGGTCGTTCGGTGGATGGTAATCTGGTCGAGGTGGTGGAAATTGCCGATCACCCGTGGTTTGTGGCCTGTCAGTTCCATCCGGAGTTCACTTCCACGCCACGCCGTGGCCATCCACTGTTTACCGATTTTATCAGGGCATCAAGTGTCCACCGCGACAGCCGAGGAGCCAGTTGATGGAATTCTGTGGAATTAAAGCTGGCCTGGATCAGCCATTCTTCCTGTTTGCCGGGCCCTGTGTGATCGAGTCCGAGGCGATGGCCATGAGCACCGCCAGCCAGCTACAGGAAATCACCGCGAAGCTGGGTATTCCCTTTGTTTACAAGTCATCATTTGACAAGGCCAACCGTTCTTCCATCGACAGCTTCCGCGGTCCCGGTATGGCCGAAGGTCTGCGCATTCTGCAGAAGGTGAAAGACGAGCTGGGTGTGGCGGTGATTACCGATGTACATGAAGACACGCCGCTGGATGAAGTGGCGGACGTGGTGGATGTATTGCAGACCCCGGCGTTTCTGTGTCGCCAGACCAATTTCATTCTCAAGGTCGCCGCCACCGGCAAACCGATTAATATCAAGAAGGGGCAGTTTATGGCGCCCTGGGATATGAAAAATGTGGTGGATAAGGCACGCACCACCGGAAATGAACAGTTAATGGTGTGTGAGCGCGGCGTTTCGTTTGGCTATAACAACCTGGTGTCCGATATGCGTAGCCTGGCGGTGATGCGCGAGACCAACTGCCCGGTAGTGTTTGATGCGACACACTCGGTACAGCTACCCGGTGGCCAGGGTGCCTGTTCCGGCGGGCAGCGCGAACATGTGCCGGTACTGGCCAGAGCGGCGGTTGCAGCCGGTGTTTCCGGTCTGTTCATGGAAACCCACCCGGACCCGGCGCAGGCACTGAGCGATGGCCCCAATGCCTGGCCGCTGGGTCAGCTGGAAGGCCTGCTGCAGCGCCTGCAGGCAATCGACAAGCTGGTAAAGTCATCACCGTTTGAGGAAAGCCAGCTGTAGTGATACAGGTGAAGCGGGCTATCAACGCCGCTGTGTTAACAGTCTGTAATGCCGCTGTAATAAACCCGCTGTAAGATTAATAATTAATTTAAGAAGTAACTATAAATACTTGAAAGTATTGAGGAAAACATGTCAAAAATAAAGCAAATAATTGCTCGTGAAATTCTCGACTCCCGTGGTAACCCGACGGTCGAAGCCGATGTGATTCTGGAAAGCGGTGTACGTGGTCGTGCAGCGGTTCCATCCGGCGCCTCCACCGGTACCCGTGAAGCCATCGAACTGCGTGATGATGATAAGAGTCGCTACCTGGGTAAAGGCGTGTTAAAGGCGGTTGCCAACGTCAACGGCGAGATCCAGCAGGCGTTAATCGGCATCGATTGCCGCGAACAGCAGACCATTGACGAGATCATGCTCAAGCTGGATGGCACAGAAAACAAGGGCCGGCTGGGCGCCAATGCACTGCTGGCGGTTTCACTGGCCTCGGCCCATGCCGCTGCCGCCTTCGAAAAGAAAGACCTGTTCGATTACCTGGGTAAGGGAAAATTTGTCCTGCCTGTGCCGATGATGAATATCATCAATGGCGGTTCACATGCCGATAACAGCGTGGACATGCAGGAGTTTATGATTCTGCCGGTCGGTGCACCCTCATTCAGGGAAGCATTGCGTTACGGTACCGAAGTCTTCCATACACTGAAGTCCGTACTGGCTGCACGGGGCATGAGCACCGCGGTGGGTGATGAAGGTGGTTTTGCACCGAACCTGTCGTCCAATGAAGAAGCGATTGAAGTGATACTGGAAGCGATTGAAAAAGCCGGCTTTACCCCGGGCAAGGATGTGTATCTGGGTCTGGATGTGGCCAGTTCGGAATTCTATAAGGACGGTCAGTACAACCTGGCGTCAGAAGGCCGTAAACTGTCAGCCGAAGACATGGTCGACTACCTGGCAGACTGGTGTGACAAATACCCGATTATTACCATTGAAGACGGCCTGGACGAAGGTGACTGGACTGGCTGGGCCAAACTGACCGAGCGCCTGGGTGACAAGGTGCAGCTGGTGGGGGATGACCTGTTTGTAACCAATACCAAGATCTTCAAGGAAGGCATAGATAAGAATATTGCCAATTCTATCCTGATCAAGTTCAACCAGATCGGTACCCTGACTGAAACACTCAACGCCATCCAGATGACCCATGACTCGGGTTATACCGCGGTGGTATCACACCGTTCCGGCGAAACCGAAGACAGCACCATTGCGGATCTGTGTGTGGCCACGGCAACTGGCCAGATCAAAACCGGTTCGTTATCACGTTCAGACCGCGTCGCCAAATATAATCAGCTGCTGCGCATTGAAGAGACCCTGGGTGATAAAGCGGTGTATGCTGGCAAATCAGCGTTCAAGCACCTTAGCTGATTCTGCTTTGCTCACTCCGGCATCGGGCCGGAGTGAATGCCCACATCACTGTAATCTGTTGTCACATAAACCGGGAGATTTGCCTGATTGAAATGGTTACTCTCATTGCTGGCGCTGCTTTTACTGTTGCTGCAGTACAAGCTCTGGGTGAGTGACGGCGGTGTTCCTTCAGTTCTGCAGTTACAGCAGGATGTGCAGCAACAACAACAGGTAAAACAGCAGTTGCAGGAGCGCAATGCAGCGCTTGAAGCTGAGGTAGAAGACCTCAAGCAGGGGCTGGATGCCATCGAAGAACGTGCCCGCAGCGAACTGGGCATGGTGCGCAAGGACGAGCAGTTCTACCAGATTATCAATAAACCACCTGCCGAAAAACAGAATGCCAACTGAATCTCCGCAATCACCTGCAATCACCAAAACTCACGACAAGCAAAGCTACTGGGCAATCATTCCCGCAGCTGGCGTGGGCAGGCGTATGCAGGCGGATCGTCCCAAGCAGTATCTGTCGCTGGGCAATAAAACGGTGATTGAACACACCCTCGATCGATTGCTGTCAATGCCAGCTATTAGCGGAGCGGTACTCGCCATCGGTGAAGGCGATGAGTACTGGCCCGCACTTAACTATCAAAGTGATAAACCGCTGTTGATTGCACAAGGCGGGAAGGAGCGTAGCGATTCGGTGTTGAACGCACTGCAACTACTACAACAGCAGGTTGCGGACAGTCGGGATGTGTGGGCGCTGGTGCATGATGCAGCAC
>JBFFND010000306.1:0-3665 GCA_041563375.1 Gammaproteobacteria bacterium
GCAACACCGATTCAATCTTTGAAACCTTTGTGCTCAAAGTGCTGGGCATAAGCAAATTGCAGGACGATAAATAGCCTGTTCATGGCTACACAGGCTGGCAAACTCTCTGCCAGCCTGCAGCTGAGTGTTTCATATGCTATGTTCAGAAATCATCAATTGCATGTTGATGACTTTCTTAAATGACAATCACAGCAAGGAGCAGCCATGAAGACACGGCCACATCCACTAATCGCAGGCTCCCTGAGCTGCGCACTCCTCACACCTGTCATCAGTCAGGCATCCCCTTCGCTCAGTGGCGGTGTGTGGTTTAATTACCGCAATATAACCGAGTCCGATTTCAGCTCTGCCGCATTCAACAGTGACCTGGACAGTGAAACCCGGGGCGATATCGCCGATGAGGCGCTGATTTTATATGCCGATCACAAGGAAGAAGGGCAGCCCTGGTATCTCTCTGCCGAGATGCGTTTTGGCCCCGGAGGTTTCACCAACCCGTCAACAAATTCCACCGGTGATAATTTCACCTTGCACAAGGCCTGGATCGCCTATCAGTTTGACGACGGTGGGAAACTCAAAATCGGTAAAAGCCAGGTACCTTTCGGCTGGAAAACCGTGAATTTCTGGCCGGGTGACCTTCTTCTCGGTGGTTACGGTGACCAGATGGACGTAGGCTTTAAATACAGCCGCAGCCAGAACCGGCTGCATTACGACCTTGCCTACTACCACGCCGACGACTGGGGTGAAACCAGCACCGATACGGTCGATGACAATGGCCACTGGGGCAGCCCTGACACATATCGCAAGGCACAGACCATTGTCTTCAACATCGAGTACGACCTGACCGACAACCAGACCATCGGCCTGTCTGCACAGTCTGGCTGGCTACAGGATCTAACGGAGTATGCCACCGACCCGGCACAGGCTAAACTCAGCGATGAACACAGTGCGATTAATCTGCATTATCACGGACAGTTCGATGAATTTTACAGCAAGGCACAGTACATACTGGTGGAACGTGAGCTGCCCAATGTTGCGAATAAAATCGAAAACTGGCGCGCCGCAGTCGAGCTGGGCTACACCGTCGATAAATGGTTCTATTATCTGGATGCATCCATTGCAGATACCGACACTGTGGGCAACAGTGCAGACTCGGTACAGGCTCATGCACTGGGTGCCAGCTACAGCTATGGCCCGGGCTGGATTTATCTGGAATATTTGACGTCTGATGGTGACATAGGGGCGAATGGCGATATTTATGAAGCCGATTTCGATGCGCTTTATGTCTCGATTGACTACTACTTCTAGAGACCTGAGAACAATGCTGATACCCGCATCTTTGCTACCGGCGTCCATGCCTCACGCAAAATACCGCACATCTTGTGCATAACCGCTACCGGCTTCCTGCCTCTCGCGGAATACCGCACATCCTGTGCATAACCGCTACCGGCTTCCTGCCTCTCGCGGAATACCGCACATCCTGTGCATAAAAAAAGGCTGACACCAGGTCAGCCTTTTTTGCAGGTGTTGACCAGCAGATTATTCCGCCAGCTGACCCACCACACTGTCCAGCATGCCAATGGTATCCAGCATCTCAGCTGCAGAATCGGCCATCTCGCCATCTGCAGCAGAGTCTGTAGTCAACTCACGCATTTCACCGGCTGAACCTGCTTCACTCGCATCTGCAGCCATTTCACTGCGTTCACCCGCTGCTTCCATTGCAGTATCCAGCTGCTCGACACTACTACCCATATCATCGAATGTCAGGTCGGCATGGGGCGTATCCGCAACATTTTCGTCAATCATTGCATAGATTTCAGGATCGACTATATCGGCTGCTGGGTGATGGGCAAACGCTGATGCGCTGCTAACTGCACAAATTAGGGTACTGATTAATACTGATTTTTTCATGAGTCATAGTCCTCGTTGGTTAGTATTACTGGGTTAAACGAGGTGAAGAGTAAAAGGGTTCCCAATTTTCAGATTAACCCGGCTAATTGTGATCTGGCGCAAGAAACCACAAACCAGGCATGTGCATAAGATTGAATACAGGGAATTTAATAGCATGTATATAGTCGGTTCCAGCTTTAATGATTATGCGCGGACAGCTTTAATGTCAGCGCATCAATAGATCAATGCATATAAATAAGACAGGGAACCGTCTCACTGGAGCCAGCAAATGAGTTCAAACGCAGATGATTAAACAGTTATGGCCTTTTCGCAAAGATCCGCACGTCCAGTTTGAGGCGCTATTGAGCCCTCATCTGGACAAGCTGTACCGTCTCGCCTATCGTCTCAGCGGCCAGCGCGACACAGCGGAGGATCTGGTGCAGGAACTGCTATTAAAAGTCTATCCGCGCCTCGATGAAATGCAACAGATTGAACAACTGGCGCCCTGGCTGTCGAAGATTCTATACCGCCAGTTTATTGATCAATACCGTCGCCAGAAACGCTCACCCCTGGATTACACCGATGATGACAAGACACTCTACGACAGCTCGGCCTCGAACGCGCTGGATCCGGCAGAAGTCAGCAATAATGACCTCATCGCCACTCTTCTCGATCAGGCGCTGAACAGGTTAAATGAAGATCAGCGCAGCCTGGTGATGCTGCACGATGCCGAAGGTTATACCCTGCAGGAAATCAGCGAGTTACTGGAAATCCCCGTAGGCACGATTAAATCGCGTCTTAGCCGCGCCCGCAGCCAGCTGCGTGAAATACTTCAATCGATGGAACCAGATGCCTCCGCGCAGCGTGTTAATAAGCAGGAAGGTCTATGAATATGAATTGCACCGATATCAACACACTGCTCGATAGCTATCTGGATGACCAGCTGGATGTTTCCCAGCGGCATGCTTTTGAGGCTCATGTGACACAGTGTGACCACTGTCACCAGCAACTGGCGCGTGCACAACAGATTCTGGCCGAACTGAAACTGCAGCCAGTACCTGCGCCGTCCAGGCACTTCCGACAACAGGCATTTGCGGCAGTTCGCCGACACCATGCTAAAAAGCCACAGGCTTATATTTTTGCCACCGGCTTTGCCTCCGCCATCGCTGCCAGCTTTATGTTGTGGTTCAGCGCGAGCCTGCTATTTACTTCCCCTGAATTACCGCAGACACCGGCTATATCAATCGCCATGCATGAAATTCACACTGTGAGACTGATGATTGATGCCGATGCGGATATCAGTCAGGCCAGGCTGAGTATCGGCTTACCTGAGAATATGCGCATTGACGGCTACCCGCAGAACACACAGTTGACCTGGCAAACCGATCTGCGACAGGGACAGAATGTGCTATCACTGCCACTTAAAGCCATCGACTCCGGCGAAGGAGAGATGATTGCACGGGTCAGTTATGGCGAAACCACCAGAGAGTTTCGGATTGCCATCAAGGCTGGTGACGATGGCGTATTAAATTACCAGCTGCAACAGGTTAAATCTGCTTAAACAACATGTGCAAGAGAGCCGCTATGAAAACACAATCACTGGCCTGTGCCCTTATCACAGGCATGCTAATCACCTCGGGAGCACAGGCAGCTGATGCCGAAGTCACCATACGCGTAATGGATATCCACGATAACAGCCAGGAATCCGTAATGCAGGTTATCAATTTACCGGATCAGACGCAGCTTCAACAGACACAGCGACAGCGCAGTTCAACGACTGA
>JBFFND010000307.1:0-3649 GCA_041563375.1 Gammaproteobacteria bacterium
GGGATCAACCGGCTGCATACCCGCCAGCGTATAGTGCCACCACTGGCCGTCCCGCATTTCCCAGTATAACGGCGCATGAAAACGCTTTTGCTTAATCGCCGCCCAGCCCTCGGAGAGCCATAGCTCGGGGCGGACATAAGCGCCATCCTCGATAAACGCGATATATTCGCCATTGCTGATGGGGCGTGAGCCGATGCGAAACGGCGGCTGCCAGAATTTGTGTTGCGGGCGCTCATTATCAAACGCAAACCCGTCTTCACCTGCACCCAGTTTTGTCATGCCGCCGCTAAAGCTCAGCCACTGGTGCTCAGCTGATTCTCGCTGCGGCAACTCAATCTCCCGGTAAGCCGGGCGCAACGGGTTCATACCCAGAATATGCTTGATGTCGGTGAGCAACAGCTCCTGGTGTTGCTGCTCATGGTTCAGGCCGATGATCAGGCGTTCACGAATCATCGCCTGTTCATCAACCCGACCTGACCCCAGCAGCTTGAGCATGGCCTTGTCGACATGAGCACGATAGGCCATCACCTCGTCCAGCGTCGGGCGTGATAACAGCCCCCGTTGCGGACGCGGATGGTAGTCACCGACCTGCTCGTAATAGGAGTTGAACAGCCGCACATAGTCCGGGTGAAACAGGCGGTAGTCATCGACAAATTGATTAAGGATAAAGGTTTCGAAAAACCAGCTGACATGCGCCAGGTGCCATTTGGGCGGGCTGACATCGGGCATGGTCTGTACACCATAATCCTCGATCAGCAACGGCTGGCAAATCTGTTCACTGGCCTTGCGCACCCGTAGATAGGTGGAAGGAAGATCGTTGCGTGCTACAGGTAAATCGGCAGAATCGGGTGAAGCGGCCATATTAAACCCCTGTTTTTTTAGTGTTTATTCATTTAAGTAATAATAAAACAGTAGCACTGAATCATGACAAACGACAGGCAAAGGTCAAGTGTCGAATTGTTACAATTGTTGTGACAAAAGAATCAATCACTTGTGTATTAGATTAAATTATCCAGCGGGCTGTTTACACTCACACCGGGTTTATTCAGCACATGGGTGTAAATCATCGTCGTCGACACATCGGCATGCCCCAGCAACTCCTGCACGGTACGGATATCCGAGCCAGATTCGAGTAAATGTGTGGCGAAGGAATGCCGCAGTGTATGCGTGCTGACGCGTTTTAGTAAGCCCGCCCTGTGAGCTGCAGATTTGATTGCACGCTGTAAATTACGCTCATGCACATGGTGACGACGATATACACCTGAGCGGGGATCCTGTGATATAGACCTGGCCGGGAAAACATACTGCCAGCGAAATTCCTTTTCGGCATTCGGGTACTTACGTGCCAGTGCCTGTGGCAGGTAAACACGACCATGCCCCTGGGCCAGGTCCGATTTATGCTCAAGCCTTACCTTATCCAGCTGACATTTCAGCTCAGCTGTTAATTGCTCGGGCATAGGCACCACCCGATCTTTATTACCCTTGGCCTGCCTGATAATAATCTGCTGATAGTCGAAATCAACATCGAGCACGCGCAGGCGAACACACTCCATTAAACGCATGCCACAGCCATAGAGTAATTTCGCCATTAACAAACCCGTGCACGACTCGAAAGCCACAAACAGCGATTTAACTTCCTGCCGGGATAATACAACAGGCAAACGCTTCGGTTTATTTGACCTGGCAAACTCAATCGCATCGGATACTTCACATGACAGAACATGCTTATAGAAAAACACAATTGCATTCAGAGCCTGGGCCTGCGTGCTGGCAGAAACGCCTCGCTGAATAACCAGGTATTCCAGATAACGCTTGATCTCCTGCTCGTCCAGGCCAGCAGGATCATTGAAGTGATGAAATGCAAGGTAGCGCAAAAACCAGCCAAGATAGGCCTGTTCAGTTCGCAACGAATAATTACGTGTTCGAATCTCAAAAAGCAGTCGTTGCAGATAGTGTGGAAACGTCTCTAAAGCACGGTTAAACAACTGACTTGCCGTTTCACTTCTGCCCTGCAAGTCCTGTTGTATCCATTTAACAGTTTTTAAATCATCCGCATTGTGGCTATCCGCTGCGTCCCTGTCGAGCGATCTCGCCTTCTGCAACCAGCTATCCCAGGCAAAAGTATTCGCCCAGCCAATATTAACCATATCTGATAATAGAATTCTAAGCGCAAGAATATGCTGCTCAAGCTGCCAGCCTTTTATGCGACTTTTGTCGTATTTGTCAGATAAATACGCCTCCAGCCGGGCCGGTGTATGCGCTGATAAACGCACACCCTTTGCTGCCTTTATATAGGCTTCAGCATGCCGAACGTACCAGTAAGCCTGGTGTCGTTTAATACCATAAGACTTTGTTTTTAAAATATATTTATCCCAGAAACGGGCAATAGAAGGATCGTTCATTATGCTACTCCATTAGCAAAAAACTGTCGCCATTAAACCCCTCGGCTGTTAGGATTATTCACAAATCACTAAAAAATTACAACCACAATATGCGACATGTCGTAATTTAGGGTAAATTGCGACATGTCGTCTATATCACTGTTAGGCTACAAAACAAATATGATTAATGACATCTGTAATTTTGTAACTGAGATATTTGCATGGAAAAATATCACGGCTTTTTTAAACTCCAATTTTACAGCAGCGCTAGCAGGTGCTTTTGCTGGTGCTCTTGCAGCACAAAAGATTGGTGACAGAGCAAAACAACGCAGCGTGTTATTACAAGAAATCAGAGACACAAATGCAGCAATAGCAGTTAGCTTTACAATCTGCAATGCAGGTCTATCTCTGAAAAAACAATTTATTAAAAATATTTACGAAACATATACAGCTAAAAAATCAGAACTAGAAGAATTCCAAAAAAGACGTGCAGCCGGAAAACAGGCACCTGATCTGCCTTTTGAGTTTCAAGCAGACTTTAGAACATTAAATATGCCTCTTGTTCCAACCGACATATTACGCAAACAAATTTACGAAAGCATTTCTGTAGGTAATCGCCCTTTAGGTGCAGTAGCAGCAATATCCGTAGCTATTGACTCACTTAATGACACAATTCAAAAAAGAAACTCATTAATTGAACGTTTCCGAGAACTTGGTCCTGAAGGTGATGCTCAGTTACCTGCTTTTTACTTCGGTTTGCCATATGGGCTAGGCCATGTCAGCACTGAATATTCTGACTCTATTGAATCACTTCATAACTTAACAAACGATGTAATCTTTTTCAGCGAACTATTAATGAAAGACCTTATGGAGCATGGCAATAGTATTTTGAAGAAATATAATAAGGTATCAAAATCAAATAAAGAGAAGGTTTCTACTGTAGACTTAACAGAACCACGAGAAGAAGGCCTCATGCCAGATGAGAAAGATTATGCTAACTGGCTTAAAGGCTTTCATAAAACAGCCCAACAAGGCGTTCAAAAATGACCGCCAAACAGCGGCGGCCTTTTAACTAGGCGTTATGTGTCCAAGTTACCCATGAAAAGTAGACACCTCTTTTAACCTACTGAGGGTCTAATAATGACTAAGAAAAGAAAGAATAAATACAACCATTATACTGAGGATTTCCGCCGGGAAGCGGTTCGCCGCTCTGAGCAGGACGGCGTATCTGCTGTGGATGTGGCGCGGGAACTCGGCATTCACCCCAA
>JBFFND010000308.1:0-3643 GCA_041563375.1 Gammaproteobacteria bacterium
ACGATGTCCTCGGTGGTTACCGTGTCTTCACGCATGGCTGGCACTTTAAACAGCCTCAGAATCAGGTTCGTTAAGCTATTAAAAAACAGTACAAACGGCGTTAATGCAAAGGTCACCCAGCGCATCATTGAGACAATACGCACCGCAACCGTCTCGGGCATAATCATCGCTATTCGTTTAGGCAGCAGGTCGGCGAATAAAATAAATAAAGAGGTAATCGATAGAAACGAAATCAGGAAGCTTATTTTCCCCAGCAAGGGGCCCTGGTAGAACATGTTTACAACACCTTCAATATAAGGTGATAACGCCTGCTCACCGACAATACCACCCAGTATTGCAATCGCATTCAATGCAATCTGAATCATCGCAAAAAATGCGCCGGGCTGTTCCTGCAAGGAGAGCACTGCCGCCGCTTTTCTGTCACCTTCATCGACCATTACACGCAGTTTAATTTTACGGGATGCCGCAATCGCTATTTCAGACATGGCGAACAGCGCACTGGTCATGATCAGCGCAGCAATAAATAACAGGTCACTCATTTTGACTCCTGAAAAAAATAATAGATAACGGCACTATTCGAAGACAGCTGTTTCAATCCAGCGGCCTGATCGCCAGCGCAGTACGCAGGCGACCGCTGCCAAAGCTGCTCATCCTGTCAAAATCCGCGCGCAATATCGGCAGGTACTGGCAATCGATGGCCTGTTGATTGGGGTCACTGTCATCCGGGTCATGCAGGTACAGGCAAACGTCATCGTAGCCGGTAACGGTCACCCAGTGTGGTGCTTTTTTACCATCAAGACGATAGGTACTGATCAGCACCATTACCGCGTACCCCTGGTTGATCCAGTCACATATCTGGTTCTGGCTGATGTTTTCGTAGCTGATCTCAATTGAATTCGATTCGGCCACCTGCTGTATAAACTGCTGGTGAATTACGCTCATCAGCTGTTTTTTATGCAGTGAACGTACACCATCTACAAACAGCGGCGCCTGCGTATTGAGATAGACCTCGACATGGAAACCGCGTCGGTTTGCCGCCAGTGCCAGCCCCAGTGGATGGGTGCCGCCATGACCCGAGGTCATAAAAATACTGGTGGCCTCGCGCCAGATATCCAGCTCCAGTAACTGGCCAAGCTTCACCGCTTCATCCAGGCTGGCCATACACATCATCAGGGATGCCGGGCCACAGGTAAAACTGGTGGTTTGACGATACCAGGGAGTCGCTCGCGTAATGGCCCTGTCCGATATCTGCTGGATGGTTTTCTGCATACGCAACGCATCGCCATGGTCATCGTAATAATCATGGTATTCACCGAATACCCGGTAACCCCGTTTCTGGTATAACTGAATCGCCGCCGCATTCTGTTTGCTGACTTCGAGCCGCATAAACAGGTAACCCAGCTCGGCGGTTGTCTGTTCCAGTTGATCCAGCAGCGGATGCGACAGCCCTTTTCCCTGCCATGCGGGCTCGATCGCCAACGAATATAGCCGCGCCAGTCGGGTTCCGCGGTGACACCAGACCAGGCCATAGCCGATAACAGCCTGTGCCGCCTCCATCACCAGCAGGTTGCCGTGGTCACTGTGAATCCAGTGACGAAAACTGCGCCGGTTGAGGCGATCCGTTGTAAAACATCGTTGTTCGATGTCGAGTAAAACGGGCAGGTCCTCATCAACAGCTGGGCGAAAATTTAACGTCGCTTGCACAGGCTGATTCATGCTTGCGAGTCCAGCACGCGGCTCACCACCTGCCAGCCACGAAACAGCACCGACTGCTGCCATAAGTGATCGTCAGGAGAGAAATGATCAAGCATTGCGTGGCGTTGTTGCAATACGTCCAGGTCGGCGGCACCGGCCTGGTGATGCAGGCGATGATCATTGATCAGCACATCGAACAGGTTTTGTGTTCCCAGGGTGCCGAATTCCAGGGTCAGAAAACAGCCTTGCTGCTGCATCAGCGGGTGCCAGCGATAATCCATTAGCCCCGCTTTGCTGACCGAGCAGGATTCCCCTGCATCAGTCACGGCCACGGCACGACCAAACAGTCGCTGCGCCTCCTCATTGGCCCGGCTTGATAACGGATGATCCGATATCAGCTCGCCATGACCCCAGGGGCCAAGTCCGCTGTGCAGGTCGATCACCACCAGGCGTTTTTCAGCCAGCTGCCAGGTTTCGATAATTTCGTCCAGCACGCCCTGTGCAAAGGCAGGGGCTCGTCCTCCGTAAAAGGGCGCCCAGTCATATTCATACTGCCCGCCACTGAGCAGGCGATCGAAACGCTTCTGCCCCCATTGCTGGTTCAGGCCTGTCAGCTGCTGGCGGCGCGCCTCGACATCATTCATCAGAAATGCATTCAGCACGTCAATATAATCGTCGTCGATGGTCGGCAGCGCGGAAAAATCGATGAAGTTGCGATTAAGGTCAATGCCATCCTGATCACAACGGCGTGCGTGCTGCATGCCCCAGGGATTTAAGGCATGCAGTAGCAGAATATTCCAGCCACTGGCAAAAGCGGCCGCATCCGCCTGCAGGTATTGCAGCAGGAAACGCTGTATCGCACTGCCCACATAGCCTTCCACGCCGTGGGTGCCGCTGATCAGCACCAGTGTCTGCTTCGCCTGTGGTTGACCCAGCAACACCGCATCCGTGTAAAGCCCTGGCTCATCCGCTACTGGTAGCGGCCAGCTTCGATGCTCGACCAGTTCCTTGCTGAATCCATCAACCGCCTGCATAAAGCGCTCACGACAGGCTACGTAATCTCGCAGGAAAAAACGCTGCGGTGAGTGCAGGCTTTGCATCAGATGGGTATCAGCGTCCACGGGCTTCTAGCCGACGCTGGAACTCACCCATGATCTGCATATACAGCTCATCGCCGAGATAGCCGTCTTCCACCGGGTGTTCGATGCTGGGGTTATCGTTGACCTCCAGCACATAGGCCTTGCCATTGATCTCTTTAATGTCCACACCATACAGTCCGTTACCCACGGTTTTCGCTGCCTTTATCGCTGCATCCAGCACCACCCTGGGCACCTCAAAGGTGGGCAGTGTCTCAAATCCACCGGAGAAAAAGCGTTTTGAGTCATGGTTATAAATCTGCCAGTGGTCTTTTGCCATCAGGTAACGGCAGGCAAAAATCGCCCGGCCATTCATCACACCGATTCTCCAGTCGTAATCGGTATAGAGGTATTCCTGCACCAGTACCAGCGCACTTTCCACAAACAGTTCATTCAGGCGTGACTCAAGCTCGGCCCGGTTATTGACCTTGTACACACCTCGTGAGAACGAACCTTCCGGCATTTTCAGAACCATCGGGTAGCCAAAGCTCTGTTCAAGTAATTGCCAGGTTTCAGGGCCGTTCCGGCTCACCACCTCCGAGCGCACGCCAGGCACACCGCTGTAGCTAAAGGCATCCTGCAGGTAGATCTTGTTGCAGCAGCGCAGGATTGAGTCGGGATCGTCGAAGACCACCAGGCCTGCATCCTCGGCGCGCCGAGCCAGTCGGTAGGTGTAGTGGTCAATGGCGGTGGTTTCACGAATAAACAGTGCATCGTACATCTCGATATTGTAGATCTGATCAATCGTCAGTATCTCCGCATGGATGCCGTGTTTTTCCGCTGCTTTAACAAAACGATTTAAAGCCTGTCGA
>JBFFND010000309.1:0-3634 GCA_041563375.1 Gammaproteobacteria bacterium
GACGCTTCGTGCTGAGCTGTTTTAAATAACCCAGCAGAAAATCAATATTGAGGCTGCGCTCATGGGCTTCGTCAACAATAATACAGTCGTACTGATTCAGGTAAGGGTCGTGGTGAATCTCCGACAACAGAATACCATCGGTCATGAGTTTGATATGACTGAATTTGCTCAGGGTATCGGTAAAGCGAACCTTGTAACCGACGCTGCCGCCGACTTCGCTGTTCAGTTCCTCGGCAATGCGAGTGGCAACCGAACGTGCTGCCAGACGTCGTGGCTGGGTATGTCCGATCATGCCACGAATACCCAGCCCGGCCTGCAGACACATTTTGGGTAGCTGGGTGGTTTTGCCCGAACCGGTTTCACCACAAACAACAATAATCGGGTGTTGTTGAATGGCTTCAATGATCTGCTCACGTTTCTGGCTGACCGGCAATTCTTCAGGGTAATTCAGTGGCGGCAGTTTCTGCTGGCGTAACTGGTAGAGCTGACTTGAATCTTCTATTGCACGGGTCAGCTTATCCAGCGCGCCATGGCTTTCGGTAGGTGTATCGGCTTTCGACTTGAGCGATGAGCGTAGTTTTTTTAAGCGGTGCTGCAGACGCTGCTGATCTTTGAGCATGGCATGCTGAATCTGTTGTTGCAGATGACTGAGTTGTTGCTTGATCGGCGTCTGGGTCATACGAACGGGTGAGAGATTCCGGCTAAAGACTTACGTTTATCAATAAAGTGTGGATAAATATGGAATTAGCGCTATTTTATAGGTTTTTAGTGCCGAGATGAACTATATACGGGACTAAGAAGCTTTTAATTTATCAACCCAACGTTTTTTATCGTTCACTATTCGAGTGTGACTCGCTATGAAAGTCTTTTGCAAACTGCTCAGTATCGTGGTTATTTTTATTGCGTTATTGGCGCCGGCGAAAGCCAGTGAGCAACGCGTCTGGCCCATTATCAGTTTTGTCTGTGATCAGCAGAACAATGTGCTGAAATTAAAAAACGAGGTGAAATGGGGTGACGCAGGTAAAAACTTTCCATTTAATGAGCCACAGGGTACCTACAATCCATGGCAGCTGGTCGAAATAGAAAAACAGCACGACATGCAGATTGTGAGGGAAAAGACCAGCTGGGATTTACGCTGCAATCTGAGTGGCTTTGAATACAGCATCATTATCAGGCCGAAAATATTCAATACGGATTTTAACGGCAGTTGCGGTGATCGCCTGTCCGTTATCATCAGTGTCTACAAGGGCAGTGAGGAATTGCTGCTGGACAGGCCGATGGTCGAATTCTGTCGTGGCAATGCGCCGATTCTACACGGCATAAAAATACAGGGCGGCAGCAGCCGGGTACAGAAGTACGAAGTACCACCGGCACTGTTTTACTAGGGTGCCCTGATCTAATCAGCGGCCTTGACGCGGATTGAATTACCATCCAGTGATGTCTGGTTCAGTTCCCGGATAGCCGTCCTGGCTTCCGCAGGTTTCGGCAGCTCAACAAAGCCAAAACCTTTCGACTTTCCACTCACCGGATCCATTACCAGGTTGCAATACTGCACCTGGCCATACTGTTCGAACAATGAACGTAATTCATTCTCTGTGGTGGTGCGCGCCAGGTTACGAACTAATAATTTCATAATAATCTTTGTGTCATTGAGGTTAATAGCAAGCTGAACAAAACAGCGCTGCGCCGCTTAACGCCGCAGCGCTATTGAACTCAACCTGTATTAACTGGTGCTCTGCGCACGCTGGCTATTGCGATCGCTGTTGCGCGGACTATTGCCACGGCCGGAATGGCCCCGGGACTGGTTGCGCGGCGGATTGCGTTTGCCGCTGTTTTTATTGCCTGCGGGTTTGCGTGATGCATTGGCCGGTCTACCCCGGCCCTGGTTTATCGGCTCCGCCTTGATTGAGGCATCCGGTTTGAAATCATCAAACACCTGTTTGGGAATTTCACGCTTGATCAGACGCTCAATATCCTTGAGCAGCTTGTGCTCGTCAACGCACACCAGTGAAACGGCGCTGCCTTCATTGCCGGCACGACCGGTGCGACCGATGCGGTGCACATAATCTTCCGCTACATTGGGCAGGTCATAATTCACTACATGGGGCAGCTGGTCTATGTCCAGGCCACGTGCGGCAATGTCGGTGGCCACCAGTACGCGAACCTTGCCGGATTTAAAGTCGGCCAGTGCTTTGGTGCGTGCGCCCTGGCTTTTATTGCCGTGAATCGCTGCGCTGCTGATGCCATCTGTATTCAGTTGTTCCGCCAGGCGATTAGCGCCGTGTTTGGTGCGGTTAAATACCAGCACCTGCTGCCAGTTATTGGAACCAATCAGGTAGGACAGCAGTTCGCGTTTGCGACTTTTGTCCACCGGATGCACCAGCTGACTGACGCTTTCTGCGGTGGTATTGCGACGCGCCACTTCCACCAGTACCGGTGAATTGAGCAGCTGGTTGGCCAGCTGTTTTATCTCGTCAGAAAAAGTCGCAGAGAAGAACAGTGTCTGCTTCTGTTTGGGTAGCAGCGCAAGCACCTTGCGGATATCACGAATAAAACCCATGTCCAGCATGCGATCCGCTTCATCCAGCACGAGGATTTCCAGTTGCGACAAATCGACCGTGTTCTGGCTGACGTGGTCAAGTAAACGACCCGGTGTGGCTACCAGGATATCCACACCCTTACGCAGTTGTTTAATTTGCGGGTTAATGCTGACGCCGCCAAACATCACCGCAGAGCTTAATGGCAGGTATTTACCGTAGGTGGCGACACTGTCGGCCACCTGGGCGGCCAGTTCGCGGGTCGGGGTAAGCACCAGTGCGCGAATTGCACGTGGCTTATTGCCCGCCGGTTTTGCACTTGAGGGTGACTGTTGCATCAGGCGTTGCAATAACGGCAGGGTAAAGCCCGCGGTTTTGCCGGTGCCGGTTTGCGCGCCGCCCATAATATCGCGGCCTTCCAGCACCGATGGGATGGCCTGTTGCTGGATGGGTGTAGGTGTACTGTAGCCAGCTTCGGCAACAGCACGGAGTAATTCAGCCCGCAGGCCGAGAGATTCAAAAGACATTGTCTGGTTTTCTCCAGAATCGCCTATGCAAAACACGTGAGGTTTGGCTCGGTCCAGGCTGAAACTGTTTTGTGATGTGTGGGAAAAGGGAAAGGATTACCACGGTGAATACAGGCGCAGACCGAAGTGCGCCAGAAAGTTGCGTGCAGTATAACAGATGCAGACAAAGCACACAGGTTTATTTGGGTGATTGTTTCAGAAGCAGTATTAAGTGGATTTGTCCTGTGCGGGCGGCTCGGTATCGACGGATGGATCGGTTCGCGTGCCCGACTGGGGTTTCAGTTGCAGATAGAGTGCCGCTTTGGCCAGCAGGTGTGCACTGACCGGTGCGGTGACAAACAGAAACAGGGTCACCAGAATTTCATGCACACTGAGTGTTTCACTGTAAAAAGAGAAATACACCGCCGAGGCCAGCAGAATACTGCCGACGCCGAGCGTGGTGGCCTTGGTGGGACCATGCAGGCGGGTGTAGAAATCTTTCAGCCGCAGCAGTCCCAATGAGCCGATAAAGGTAAAGGCCGCGCCGGTAATAATCAGCAGTGAGAGCAGATAATCCATAAACCAGACCTA
>JBFFND010000310.1:0-3620 GCA_041563375.1 Gammaproteobacteria bacterium
ACCAATCCAGTCTATGGAAAAAAGGTAATCCTATCGTAGGGTGGCATCAAGCGAAGCGGATCCACCTGATACCCTGTATATACGCTCACACAAATTATGAATATGTATCTTCAGAGAGTCGAAGGTCAGATCAGAATTTCCAGTGGAGTGAGTTTTAAGTATGATATCTAAACGGCTCTGCGTCGAATGACTTTAAAGTACCACATGTTTTATGAAGGACGGTGGATCCGCTTCGCTTGATCACACCCTACGAGACGCCGATCAAATGAGGGCGGTCCGTCGTATGTCACTCGATCCAGTTCTGGGGTTTGAGGTATTTTTCATACAGCTCGGCCTCTGCAGTCCCCGGTTCCGGCTGCCAGTTATAACGCCAGCGCACATTAGGTGGCATTGACATCAGGATCGATTCGGTGCGTCCACCGGATTGTAACCCGAACAATGTACCCCGGTCATACACCAGGTTGAACTCCACATAACGGCCTCGACGGTACAGCTGGAAGTCACGTTCCCGTTCACCATATTCCATCGCCTTGCGTTTCTGCACAATCGGCAGGTACGCCTGGATATAGTGATCCCCCACGCTTTGCATAAAGGCGAAACATTTCTCGAAACCCCATTCATTCAAGTCATCGAAAAACAGGCCACCAATACCTCTGGGCTCATCACGGTGTTTGAGGTAGAAGTAGTCGTCACACCATTGCTTGTAACGTGGGTAGACATCCTCACCGAATGGATCACAGGCCTGTTTGGCCACCCGATGCCAGTGCTTTACATCGTCTTCATTGCCATAATAAGGGGTCAGGTCGAAACCTCCACCAAACCACCACACCGGAGCCTCACCTTCTTTTTCAGCGATAAAAAAGCGTACATTGGCATGTGACGTGGGCACATAGGGGTTTTTCGGATGGATCACCAGTGACACACCCATAGCCTGGAATGAACGCCCGGCAAGTTCCGGGCGGTGCGCAGTGGCTGAAGCCGGCAGGCCATCACCGAATACATGGGAAAAGTTAATACCGGCGCTTTCAAACACGCCGCCATCGGCCAGCACACAACTGCGTCCACCTCCTCCCTGCTCACGCTGCCACTCGTCAGCGATAAAGTTTTTTTCACCATCTTCCTGCTGCAGTGCATCACAAATGTTCTGTTGCAATTGCAGTAAATAGCGTTTTACCGCTTCAATATCCGGGATGGAATTCGCGTCACTCACGTAGGCGCTCCTCTGATAGTTGGCTTGGTTGTGTTAATGCAGAGCGTGTACTTACGCCAGCTGCTGGTCTGTTGTTATATCGACCCGCGATGATTCGCATGTCGTGTGCCAATATGGTTTTAATTGTCCAGCTTTTAATGGCCCAGTTTAACGGGTGAGGCTTGTGCAATAAAGCAATAATACCCACTATAACAGGCTGTGACGAAAAGGCTGAACAGGTCTGTGTGTACGAGTGCTTATTGCTAATTCGGGGACTTATTGCGATTCGCTGTCTGTTGACGGCTGTTTTAACGGTGCAACTAACGCAGCGAAGTTATCAGGCTGGACGTACTGGATCACTTCACGGTTTTCTTCACTCAGCGCGATATCGACACCGAGCTCGGGATACAGCCAGTGTACTGCATCGCTGCTGGGGTCAGCCAGTTTTTCGGCAGGCAGGCCAAAACGTTTTTCAATCAGTTCTGCGCTCAGATTAATCGCCGGCAGATAAGTAATGGAGGTAATGGGTGAAGTTCTTACAGTATGCGCATCGGCAGATGACAGGGTGACCTTACGGGTACCGCTGCCCAGGGTAGCGATGCGCACACCGCGATCAAACATGCCGTTTAACTGCGACGGCGGAATATCGATGGCCATTACCATTTTGGCTTTAAGGCCAGCGATTTTTACTTCTTCAAAAAACGCCTCCACCGCCGGTTCACTGTTGTCGCTGCTGAACAGTGTCAGCTCGGCGACTTCACGGAACAGCTTTTCAGCCTGTGACAGGGTGGATTGTCCCAGGGTCAGGCTGAACACCTGGCTATGGCCTGAGTCCAGCACCTGTACTTCCCAGGGGAAACCGGCATGCTGTTGCGGCGGACCGGAATCGGTAAGTTGCTGTGCAGCAAGCAGCGCGATAATGGCAAACGCCAGCACGCTCAGAAACACATGTTTTGCCGGCACAGCTTTAATCGCCATAGCGGATTATTGCTCGAGCGGTGTCAGTGCATTTTCCGGGAAGCGTTCTCTGACCCAGTCCGGCAGTGAGCCGTTTTTCGCCTGGTGCAGTGACTCGGACTCAAACACAATCAGTCCCAGCACAGTAATCATTACTGGCAGGAACGCGACACCACCCAGTGCCCAGTGCTGGGGTTTCATGTCGCCACCTGACAACATGAATACTGCTGCCATAACGCTGCCCATTACCGCCAGCATAATCAGAAAGAAACGGCTGCGTCGTGCAGCAATCTGCCAGTGCGCGTTCACATACCAGCTGGCATGCTTGCTGGCGCGGCTGGCACCCCAGAATAGATAGATCAGGCTGACCACGGAAAAAATCGGCACAATCACCACATACTGGGTCAGCGAGCTGGCACTGATAATCGCCACAAACACCAGAATATGGTTAAAAATAAGGTTGGTCAGAAACACTTCATGGGGAACACGGGCTTTTTTAAGCTCGTCGGCTGCAATATCGTACTTCATCGGGTCATGCCTGTGGTATTTAAAAAACGGCACGATTATAACATTAATAAACGCTTAATTACCGTTAATTAGACGCAGATAGTTGACCTTGCTCAATTCAGCAATCTGATCCAGCGAGCTGCCCCGCACCTCTGCCAGGCACTCCGCCACATGGCCCACCCAGCCGGGGTGGTTCTGCTTGCCGCGATGCGGTACCGGTGCCAGGTAGGGTGAATCGGTCTCGATCAGAAAGCGGTCATCCGGCACTTTTTTCGCCACATCACGCAGCGCTTCGGCGTTACGGAAGGTCACAATACCGGAAAACGAGATATACATCCCCATATCCAGCGCCTGCCGCGCCATATCCCAGCTTTCGGTAAAACAGTGCAGCACGCCACCACACTGCTCCACCCGACCCTGGCGCAGGATATCCAGCGTGTCCTGCTGGGCATCGCGGGTATGCACGATCACCGGCTTGCCCAGCTGATTCGCTGCCTGCATGTGCGTCTCGAAGCTGGCCATCTGTTGCGCGCGGCTATCACTTGAATAGTAATAATCCAGCCCGGTTTCGCCGATGGCCACCACCTGCTCATCCGCGCCCAGTTGCAGCAATTGCTGCAGCTGGGTCTCGTGATCACCGGCATCACAGGGGTGTACACCCACCGACAGGTCAATCTGCGGATAGGGCTCAACCAGCTGCTTCATCGCCGGGTAGTCCTGCAGGTTGATCGCCACGCACAGCATGCGCTCAACCTGCCCCTGCTCGATGCAGGACAGCAAGCTACTGAAGCGGTTATCAAAATCGTTCAGGTCAATTCGATCAAGGTGGCAGTGAGAGTCAATAAACATAGGAATAATTTAAAAATGGGGTTGGTTACAGGCGAAATACTGGCTGCGAAGTGTAACGGATTTTGCCGCGCTTTTCCTGGCAGGGCTCACTCAATGACAGGCGGCTGATGGTATTTGA
>JBFFND010000311.1:0-3598 GCA_041563375.1 Gammaproteobacteria bacterium
AGCAGTATGGTCGCCGGTAACTTACGACGACGGTCAATACGCACAAACACGGAGTCTTTAGGATCAAACTCGAAGTCGAGCCATGAGCCACGGTAAGGAATTACCCGTGCTGAATACAACAGCTTGCCTGAGCTATGGGTTTTGCCTTTATCATGATCAAAGAACACACCGGGTGAGCGATGCAGTTGTGACACTATAACTCGTTCTGTGCCGTTAATAACAAATGTTCCGGTCTCTGTCATCAAGGGCAGTTCACCCATGTAAACTTCCTGTTCTTTCGACTCTTTAATCACCTTGGTTTTGGGATAAAGATCCTTGTCGAAAATAGTCAGACGCATTACCACGCGCAGTGGCGCCGCATAAGTCATGCCGCGAAGCTGACACTCTTTTACATCAAAGGTAGGCGTACCCAGGCGGTACTTTACATACTCAAGCTGCACATGACCGGAGTAGCTAATAATAGGGAACACAGAGCCGAATGCGCCATGTAACCCCGCTGCTTTCCGGTCTTTCTCTTTTTTATCTTCCTGTAAAAAATCACGATAAGAGTCAATTTGCATTGACAGCAAAAACGGCACATCTAGAATAGGTGGGCGTTTACCGAAATCCTTGCGGATACGTTTTTTCTCGGTAAAAGAATATTCCATCGGAGTTCCTCACAATGTAAGTGTCACGAAAGGCATGTTTACCAGCTCATGCCAGGAGCTTTATTAAAACAACCCTGCTGTAGGGCCTATTATTTACAGCTTGTAGGCTGGTCAAAGAAATCTGCGCTAACAGCTGAAATCTCTTTGATCAAACAACAAGATAAAACTTCCTTTATAGAAGCGGGAAAAGGCCGGTGGATAAATCCACCAGCCTTATTCAAAGGGCAATGTAATTATTGCCTCCCAACAGAAGTCTTACTTCAGTTCTACCTGAGCACCAGCTTCTTCAAGCTGCTTCTTGAGATCTTCAGCTTCAGACTTGGAAGCGCCTTCCTTAACAGTAGCAGGACAACCTTCTACCATATCTTTCGCTTCTTTCAGGCCAGCGCCTGTGATGCCACGAACAGCTTTGATAACGGCAACTTTGTTTTCGCCGAAGCTGGTCATTACAACATCAAACTCGTCTTTTTCAGCAACCGCTTCGCCAGCCGCCGCAGCCGCTGGTGCAGCCGCAACAGCAGCCGCTGCTGAAACGCCAAACTTCTCTTCCATTGCTTCAATAAGATCAACAACTTCCATTACTGTCATATTAGCAATTGTGTCCAGGATATCTTCTTTAGATACAGCCATGGTATTTCTCCAAAAATATAAACGTTAAATCGTAAACACTTACTGTGTGTATGTGCTATGCCTGTTTGGCGTCGCGAATTGCAGCTACAGTTCGAACCATCTTGCCAGGTACTTCGTTCAAAGTACGCGCAAGCTTTTCTGTAGGCGCCTTCATCAGAGCCATTAACATGCTGATTGCCTGATCTTTCGTTGGCATGCTGGCCAGACGTTCCAGTGCATCAGCAGGCAGCATTTGCCCACTAATTGAAACCATCTTGGTAACCAGCGCCTTATGCTCTTTCGCAAAGTCTCTTACAAGACGTGCAGCAGAGCCTGGATCTTCCTGCGAGAATGCCAGTACCAGTGGACCCACCAGACCGTCATTCATGCATTCAAATTCAGTACCCTCAAGAGCACGGCGTGCCAGCGTGTTTTTTACAACACGTAGATAAACGCCACTGTTGCGCGCAGTTGCACGTAACTGTGTCATCTGATCTACTGACAGACCATGGTATTCAGCTGCAACAGCTGAATGGGCCTCAGCGGCAATCGCACTTACCTCAGCAACAATGCTTTTCTTGTCTTCAAGATTAAGAGGCACGTGTATTACTCCTGTTTCGGTTGGAGCATGCTGCATCTTCCTGATCAGTTCGTATTGCAACTGACCTGGAGCTATACGTCATGTCCAGCCAAGTACTCAAACAAAAACAAATGTTACCATTCACTTTTGTCACCTGCGGCTTGCCTGATCACTGAAATAGCGACCCGACCGACCATCTGCGTGAGACTCCAGCCTTCCCTGCCAGAGATTAAGCCAGGCATATATGCCCAAGCTCTCACGGTCTTTGACGACACCGACTACTCGGCTAGTCAAATCTGTTTGCCCAGACTCACACCCAGGCTCTCGCAGACTCCGCTGCAAATTAATTCTTTAGCAATAATTACTTCAACGCTTCCAGTGTTGTCGCATCAATTGCCAGACCAGGACCCATGGTTGATGACACAGTCACCTTCTTGAAATACTGGCCTTTGGCTGCAGCTGGCTTAGCCTTTTTCAGACTTTCCAGCAGCGCGTTAATATTCTGTATCAGCGCATCGGTATCAAAGGTCGCAACGCCCACAGAACCGTGAATAATACCGGCCTTGTCAGCACGGAAACGGATCTGACCGGCTTTTGCATCTTTAACTGCAGATGCCACATCCGGGGTTACAGTGCCAACTTTAGGGTTTGGCATAAGACCACGAGGACCCAGCACCTGACCCAGCTGACCAACAACGCGCATTGCATCTGGTGACGCAATAACCACATCGTAGTTCAGGTCGCCACCTTTCATTTGCGCCGCCAGATCGTCCATACCTACTGCGTCTGCACCAGCCGCTTTCGCCGCTTCTGCTTCATCACCCTGGGTGAATACCGCAACGCGCACACTCTTACCGGAACCAGCAGGCAGGGTTGTTGAACCACGCACAACCTGATCCGATTTACGTGGGTCGATACCCAGATTCACAGACACATCAACTGACTCTGTAAACTTGACGCTTGACAGCTCTTTTATTAAAGACAGGGCTTCTTCGATTGGGTACTGCTTATCCGCGCTGATTTTTTCGCGAATCGCCTTCATACGTTTACCAAGCTTAGCCATTATTCAACCCCCTCTGTTTGCAGACCCATACGGTGAGCAGTACCCGCAATGGTACGCACAGCCGCATCCAGACTTGCTGCCGTCAGATCAGGCTCTTTAGTCTTGGCGATTTCTTCTAACTGCGCGCGCGTAACTGTACCCACTTTTTCAGTATTGGGACGGCCACTGCCTTTTTGCAGGCCCGCAGCTTTTTTCAGCAACACAGCAGCTGGAGGTGTTTTGGTAACAAAGGTAAAGCTGCGATCACTGTAGACCGTGATAACAACTGGAATCGGCATGCCCTGCTCAAAACTATCAGTCTTTGCATTGAATGCTTTACAGAATTCCATGATGTTCACACCATGCTGACCCAGCGCGGGACCAACCGGTGGACTTGGATTTGCCTGACCTGCAGGCACTTGCAGCTTGATATAAGCTTCAACTTTTTTTGCCATGATTTTACTCCTGTGGGTACTAGCGACTTACTCAGCCTGCCAGTTATACAACTGACCGGATTTCAGCCTCCCCGTTTAACAATGCCTTGCGGCAGTTTTTTCGCGGCGTTAATTTGCGCTGTGCAATTTAACCCCAGCAAACAATTCTTTAACCTTTCTCGACCTGACCAAATTCCAGATCAACCGGCGTTGAACGACCAAAAATAGACACCGCCACTTTCAGGCGACTCTTGTCGTAATCCACTTCTTCCACAACACCGTTAAA